>NZ_JBHSUM010000002.1:0-110678 GCF_042660605.1 Nitratireductor sp. GCM10026969 | reverse complement strand
GGCCGCCCCGAGGCAAAGCAGGTCCGCGCCGCCGGCCACCGCTTCCATGCCGAAGGCGATCGTGGCGGCACAGGCGCGTTCGTCGAGGGCCGCCGTTTCGGTAACGTCGCCGACGGGAAGATCGAGCGCTAGGTCGAAGACGTTAAGGCCGAGATCGTTTGCTGCGCACAGCTGGCTGACCGGAGCAGCTCCCGCGGCGATCTCTTCCACCCGGGCCTGCGCTTCCCTCACCGGATCCGCGCTCCCCAAATGACGGGAGACGGTGTGGGTGGCGGCGAACAATGCCACGACCGGCCTCAGCACTCGCGGCGGTGTACGGCCCGTGACGGCGGCAAACCAGGCCGCCAGGTCTTCCATCCGGCCAAGATGCAGACCGGCCATGGTCTCGTGCACCCGTGACGCGGCGGCCCCGTTCAGGGCGGGCAGGCCGCGGGCGAGCGCGCGGATGTCATCGAAAGGCAAGCCGGTGGTCGTCATCGCATCCGTCTCGTTGTGATGCCGGTGGCATATCGTCCGGTGTGCCGTATGGCAACGCCGTGTTGGGATGCGGGGTTGCGCCGGCTGTTCTTTCGTCCCATCTGGGTCGGCAGGAAGGAATCCATGACCACCGTCGAAACGCCCTGCATTCTCGTCTGCTCGATCGACGAAAAGACCGGCTACTGCTTCGGCTGTGGGCGCACGCGCGAGGAGATCGCCGCGTGGATGACGATGGGACCGGATCGCCGGCAAACGGTGATGGCGGTGTTGCCGGACCGCCTGTCGAAGATCGTGCGCAAGCCGCGACGCGAGACCCGCAGACGCAGGCTCAAGCGCGAACGCGAGGACTGACCATGCCTGTCTTCTGGATCGCGATGGCCATCCTCGGCGTCGGACTTGCGCTGCTGATCGCCAATCACGACAACGGACGGGTCTTCGGGCTGGAAAACAACGCCTTTGCGGCCACGCTCTATCTCGGGCTCTGGGGCGCCGTTCTCATCCTCGGCATCGCAGGCCGCTACCATCGCCGCGGCACGATGCTGCGCGATCTCGCCTTCTGGGCGCTGCTTTTCCTTGTCTTAAGCGTCGCGTACGCCTACAGGCTGGATCTCGCCGCGTTCTTCGGTCTGTGAGGCGCGCACGTCCTCTCCCGCTTCCTCCGGCAGGAGGAGATTGAGCGCGATCGCCAGGAAGGCGGACGGCAGGAGGCCGGATGTCAGCAGGATCTGCGCCGTCTCGGGCAGATGCTGCAGCGCGTCCGGCTCGAGTTGCAGGCCAAGGCCCACCGAGAGGGACACGGCGAAGATCACCATGTTTCTCCGGTTCCATTCAACCGCCGAAAGGATCTTCACGCCGGCCGCGGCCACCATGCCGAACATGATGATCACACCGCCGCCGAGCACGGCGATGGGCACGGTCGCGATGACGGCGCCCACCTTCGGGATCAGGCCGCACAAAATCAGAAAGAGCGCGCCGCAGGTCACGACATGGCGGCTCATGACACCCGTCATGGAAACGAGACCGACATTCTGGCTGAAGGAGGTGTTCGGCAGACTGCCGAACACACCGCCGACGGCCGTTGCCAGGCCATCGGCATAGGTGGCGCCGGAGATCTCCCGGTCGGTCGCCTCGCGCCCGGCCCCACCCTTGGTGATCCCGGAGACGTCGCCGACCGTCTCGATCGCCGAGATGATGCTCATGAAGCACATGCCGATGACGATGGGCATGGAGAACTCGAAACCCCATTTGAAAGGCGACGGCAGTGCCAGCCAGCCGGCATCGGAGACATTGCCGAAATCGACCATGCCCATGACGAGAGCCACACAGTAACCGACGACGAGCCCCAGGAGGACGGCCGCGATCGACCACAGGCCCCGGGCAAAGAACTTCAGCAGCAGCGTCACCAGCACCACGACAATTGCCACGCTCCAGTACCGGAGTGCGCCATACTCCTCCGTGCCGATCAGCGGCACGCCGCCGGCGGAGTACTGTATGCCAACCCGGACAAGGGCGAGCCCGATCATCAGGACGATAAGGCCCGTCACCAGCGGGGGAAGGGCAAACCGCATCCTTTTCACGATGCTGCCCAGCGAGAAGTGGAAGAGCCCGCCGATGAAGACACCCCCCATGAGGGCGGCCATGGCGGATACGCCCTGCCCCGCGACTGCTGGGATCATCACGGGAAGGAAGGCGAAGCTCGTTCCCAGGACGATCGGCAGCCGGCCACCCACCGGTCCCATACCGATGGTCTGGAACAGGGTCCCGATGCCGGCGAACAGAATCGCCATCTGGATCATGTAGACGAGGTTTTCGAAATCCGGGGATTGTGAACCGAAGCCGAAACCGGCAGCGCCCGCTATGATGATCGCCGGCGTCACATTGGAAACGAACATCGCCAGCACATGCTGTATCCCCAGCGGCACCGCGGTCGACAGCGGCGGCATATAGTCGGGATTTTTAAGCTGCGCCTCGTCGAGGCGTCCTCCAAGAACGTCGGACCATCTTGCCTGTTTCATGTCTCCTCCCCTCCGAAACCGGAATTGCCCGATCATCGGCCATCCGGCGGCGGGGAACTATCGAGAATTTTTTGAAGGACCCACAGATTTCGCCTCCCGCGGGAACCGTCACCGCCGCGTCTCAGGTGAAGGTGGTGCTTGCCTGTGCCGCAAAGCGCTTTGCGTCAAGCCGCTTCGCCCCGCAAATCTTCGGCGACGGCGGAAAAGGCCTCCCGCAAGATCTGCGCCCCCGCATCCGGACGGGTGGCCCTCGTTGAAAGTATCTGGCGGAAACGGCGGGCGCCCGGCTGACCGTGGAAAAGGCCGACCATGTGCCGGGTGACATGGGACAGCCGGCCGCCGGCTTCGATGTGGCGCTCGGCATAATCCGCCATTGCCTCGATAACGGTCGCAGGATCGGGCTTTCCGCCTGCCGCGCCGAACAGGCGGCTGTCGACCCCCGCCAGCATCATGGGCGCATGATAGGCGGCACGCCCGACCATGGCGCCATCGACACGCCCCAGATGGTTAACGGCTTCATCGATCGATTGAATTCCACCGTTTATCCCGATGAACTTATGGGAGTATTTCTTCTTGAGGCGGTATACGCGCGCATAGTCGAGCGGTGGCACTTCACGGTTTTCGCGCGGACTCAGTCCCTGCAGCCAGGCCTTGCGCGCATGCACCCACAGTGCGTCGGCACCGGCTGAGAAGACGCACTCTGCCAGCCGGTCGAGGGCCTCTTCAGTATCCTGATCGTCGACACCGATGCGGCACTTGACGGTCACCGGCACTGCCGCGGCCGCCTTCATCGCCGCCACGCAGTCTCCGACCAGCTCCGGCGCCTTCATCAGGCAAGCGCCGAATGTGCCCGACTGCACGCGGTCGGAAGGACAACCGACATTCAGATTGATCTCGTCATAACCGCACGCCGCCCCGATACGCGCGGCCTCGGCGACCTTTCGAGGCTCATTGCCGCCGATCTGGAGGGCGACAGGATGCTCGATCTCGTCAAATCCCAGCACCCGCTCCCGGTCGCCGTGGATCACCGCATCCGCCACCACCATCTCCGTGTAAAGCAGCGCATGGCGGGTAAGTTGACGGTGGAAGAACCTGCAATGGCGGTTCGTCCAATCCATCATCGGGGCGATGGCGAATATTTTCTCTTTGTTTTTCAATGATTTATGATACATTTCAACAAGATCAGATCATGAACACCGTGCACCAAATTGGACCAAACTGCACGGGTTTGTACCTCGTTTGATCTCTCTGTGCACGGAAATCGCACGGATTGAAAGGACTGCACGGGCCATGGCAACCATCGTTCGCACGAAGGAGGGAAGCTGGCGTGTTCAGGTCCGTCGGAAGGGCAAGTATGCATCACAAACCTTTAGGCTCAAATCGCTCGCCAATGAATGGGCAGTCGAAACTGAGCGTCTGATCGATCTAGGCGGCGAGCCGACTCATCAGCGTATACGCGATCCAAAGACGGTCGGCGACCTCATCGACCTTCATGTTTCTGACTTGCACGAAGTTGGGCGGCCCCTTCGCCGGTCCAAGCAGGCGGTAATGGATGCCCTCAAGCGTGATCTGGGTGCAACCCGGATCAAGCGTCTCGATCGTGCAGCAGTTATCAAATATGGGCAACAACGCGCCAAACAAGGTGCCGGACCTGTGACGCTCGCCGTGGATCTTTCATACCTCCGAATGGTGCTCACGCACGCGGCCGCAATTCACGGCATTTCGGTTGATACGGAAAGCGTCCGCCTCGCCCGCGCCGCCCTCACCCGGCTTGGCCTCGTCGGCCGATCATTCGAGCGAGATCGGCGCCCTACCGAAGACGAGATCGATGCGCTACTCGATTACTTCGACAATAAGACCAACACGATCATTCCGATGGGTCGGATCGTCCGCTTTGCGATCGCCACAGCCATGCGCCAGGAGGAAATCTGCAAGATCGAGTGGAGCGACGTCGATCTCAAGAAGCGCGTGGTGCTTATCCGCGACAGGAAAGATCCGCGCCGCAAGGATGGCAACCATCAAAAGGTACCTCTCCTCAACCTTGCAGGTTTTGATGCATGGCACCTTCTTCTTGAACAAAAGGTACTAACTGGTGGAAAAGGCCTCTGTTTTCCCTATCACCACAAATCGGTGGGCACGGCGTTTCGACGAGGAAGAATGGAGCTCGGCATCGAAGACCTGCGCTTTCACGACCTGCGCCATGAAGCCACAAGCAGGCTATTCGAGGCAGGCCTGTCGATTGAACGCGTCGCGCTCGTAACCGGGCATCGGGATTGGAAAATGCTTCGCCGGTACACCAACCTCAAACCCGAGGATCTACATCAGTTGCAGACGTCCAAGCAGGCCTCCGAGGAGGAGTTCTTCCGAATGCTCGCGGAGGATTAGGTCTGGTTGTGGGGGCACGCAACCACCGATACCGACATTCGCTGGTCGTTGCGGTTTGATGCAAGACGCCCACGGCGGCAATTCCAGACCTTTGCGCCATAGCGTCCAATTCTACGGTGCTTGCCTGGTCGCCTCCAACGTTGAGGCCAGGAGCATCCGGGCGCCTGCGACGCAGTGGCCCGGCTCGACATATTCGGCCTCGTTGTGGCTCAAGCCGTCCCGGCACGGCACGAAGATCATTGCCGACGGCGCCTTGCGATTGATGAAAAGGGCATCGTGAAAGGCGCCTGACAGCATCCGTATCGTCGTTAAGCCGAGATGTTCCGCGGCTCTGTCAAGGCAGGTCAGCAAAGTATCGGAGAAGGAGGCCGGCTCCATTTCAGACAGGCGGCGGATCGAAGATGTGCAGCCTGACGCCACGCGCTCCTCTTCGATCTCCGCTGCAATTATCTCTTCCAGCGCATCGAGCACCGCAGTTTCAGGATGCCGCAGATCGATCGTGAATGTCACCGTCTCCGGAATGGCGTTGACCGATCCCGGCTCGAGGACGAAGCGCCCGACGGTAAAGCGAACACGCTCATCCTTTTGCATCACGGATTTGTACAGCCTGTCGAGGGCGGCCGCAGCGGCGACCATGGGATCGCGGCGAAAGGCGAGCGGCGTGGTGCCGGCATGCGCGGCCTGCCCCGTCAGGACGACCTCGAGCCATCGCGTCCCTTGAATCCCGTGGACGATGCCGATGGGAACGCCCTCCCGTTCAAGGGTCGGCCCCTGCTCGATGTGGAGTTCCAGATAGGCGGAAATTCCAATGCCAAGCGGACGCGCTTCGGTATCCGCAAGCGCATCTAGCGTCAACTTCAGTTCTTCCGTGAGATGCGCTCCATTGCGTGCGCGCACATCGGTCCATTCCGGCGGGATGTGCCCCAGCGCAAACGCCGACGAACCCATTGCACCGGGCGCAAATCGGCTACCTTCCTCGTTGGTCCAGGCGACCACTTCCAGTGGGAGGTCTGTTTCTATTCCAGCATCCTCCAAGCTTTCCATCACCTCGAATGCGGCCAGGACGCCCAGCGCCCCGTCGAACCGGCCGCCCGTCGGCTGGCTGTCCAGATGACTGCCGATCACAAAGGGAGGGAGGCTGCTGAAGCGGCCTTCGCGGCGAACGAACAGGTTGGCCATCGGATCCTGGAACACCCGGAAGCCCCGCGCCCTTGCGAGGCGCGCCAGCAGACCCCGCGCCTGACGATCCTCCTGCGAAAGCGCCTGACGGTTGACTCCGCCGGCTGGCGTCCCCCCGATGCGCGCGAATGCATCAATCCGCTCCAACAGACGATGTTCGTTAATCTCAGCCTGCATGAGGTCAATCGTTCCTCTCATAGGGGACATCGTGAAAGGCGATTTCGAGCCGCTGCACGTCGCCGAAGATCCCACTCAACCGGGATCGTTCCGCTGGACCCAGCGTCTCGCCCGCCGCGTCCAGCTGCGCCCGTAGCCAAAGGGCCTGCGCGGCAAACGTCTCATCCGCGTGCATCTCCACCCATTCCCTGACAAGCGGATCCGATATCGCCGTCACGGCGGCGCGTTTCGACCATGTCCAATACATCCACTCGGCCGCGAACATCGCCGCCACGATGTCCAGAAACCTACCCTTTCGGGCGATGTCGAGCATGCCGATGCGAAATGCTTCCACCTCGGACCGTTCCGGATCATAACGGGACGGATCGATACCGCGCGCGGCGAAGGTCCGTTCGAAATAGGCGATCTGCTGGTTTGCGAGCGCATCCAGAACGCAGATAAGCCAACGCTTCTGCGAGATGGTCTTCGCCTTCGCCGCCGCGTAGGCGAAAATGGAGATGGCCGTATTAACGAAGGCTCCCTCGTAAACGAGATAACGCTCGAAGACCTGCGCATCGAGGCGACCTTGCTCAATATCCCGGACGAACCGATGGTTGACCATCGCCTCGAACACAGCGGCGTTCTCGCGGAGCATCTGCCCGCTGAGCGTTTCGGCAGCCACGCGTCAGGCCTCCAGCGCGGGCTCGGCTGCCGCGCGGAAAGCGCGCACCCGCTCGACATCCACCGGATTCCACCAGACGCCACCCACCTTGAGAGAAGAGGCAACGATAACGCCGCTTGTACGCGCGAGGATCTCGACAATGTTGTCCTTGGTCACACCCGAACCGACCAGCACCGGCAAATCCGTGGCCGAACCGATCTCCTCGATTTCCTCGATGGTGGCCGTATTCCCGGTCCGCTGACCGGTGGCGATGACGGCATCCGCATCGAAAAAGGCAAGATCGCGGGTCAGTTCCGTGATCGAGCGGTCGGCAACGATGGCGTGGCTGCCATGCTTGACGTGGCTGTCGGCGAAGACCTTGACGTGCTCGGCCCGCAGGAGCGAGCGATAGCGCATCGCCTCGGCCGCGCGTCCTTCCATGAACCCTTCATTGGCGACATAGGCGTTGGCCCACTGGTTTACCCGGATGAAACGCGCCCCGCCCGCCATGGCAATCGCGAAGGCCGGGATCGGCGCGTTGGCCAGGACGTTCACTCCCAGCGGCACGCCGAAAGCACGATTGATGCGATCCGTCACCACCGCCATGAAGGCAGCCGTTTCATGGCCGATTTCCTCTGGCTTCGAGAACGGGATGTCGCCATGGTTCTCGATTATCAGGCCATGCATGCCGCCCTCGACCAGCGCCTCCGCATCGCGCATGCAGGCATCGTAAATCACCTCCGTGCCGCCACCGGCATAGCGCGGCGCACCGGGAAAGGCCGGGCAATGGATCATCCCGATCAGAACCTTGCCAGTGCCGAATATGTCTCTTATGGCGTTTGAGGACGTATTCGCTACCTGAGTCATCGTATCACCCCTTCTAAGGCAGGTTATGCAGGCATTCGTGATTGGCAATGTCACCGTCGACGAAACCATCGCCATCGACGACTGGCCCAAGCCGGGCGCCTCGATCCTCGGCGCGCAGACGGCGCGCGACCTGGGCGGCAAGGGCTGCAACCAAGCGATCGTCATGGCGCGCTGCGGCGTGCCGACAACGCTCGTCGCGGCCATCGGAGAAGATTTCCGTGCCGCCACGATCCGCGATGTGCTCGGCCACGAGCCCGTTGCCTGCCATCTGATCCAGATCGACGGCCGTGCGAGCGATTTCTCGACGATCCTCACCACGCCCGACGGCGAGAACGCTATCGTCACCACCACCGACTGCGCCAACCATTTGAGTGCCGCCGAGGCACATGCAGGGCTGAACGAGGCCGCCGCCGGGGATCTTGCGATCTTGCAGGGCAATCTCGGCAAGGGGACCACGACGATCGCACTCCAGACGGCGCGCGAAAAGGGTATGGTGACGGCGTTCAATCCGTCGCCGCTCAGACCCTATTTCGGCCAGTTGTGGCCGTTGATCGACATTGCTTTTGTAAACCAGGGCGAAGCGCGGGCACTTACGGGCGCCGACGAAGCCGAAGCCGCAAGGCGGCTGCTCGCCCAGGGCGTACGCAGCGTTGTGGTAACGCTTGGCGCGAATGGCGCCCTTCTGGTCGATGCCGACGGTGCCGTGCATATTCCCGGCGTGGCCTGCAACGTGATCGACACGACAGGAGCAGGCGATACGTTCATGGCCGTAGCACTTGCCTCGGCCGTCCTGCGCGCAACGGCGCTCGACCGACGCGCGATCAGCGACGCCGGAGCGGCCGCGGCAATCACCGTCGGCCGCCGCGGCACGCATTCGGCGTTTCCCTCCGCCGGAGAGTTGCAGGCCATCCTCGCAGCCGGCTGAGGCCGGGCAACCGGCGCACATCAGCGCCCGGCCGTTTCCGTGAGCCAACCCAGAATATTCTTCCAGAGAATACCGTAGCCCTTCCACTCGCAGAAGGCGGGCGACAGCCAGTGCGGACCAATGTCGGAGGTCCAGACCGCTGTGCGCCCGTCGCCGTAGCGGCCGGTCACGAGCAGCGGATGCCCGCCCTGATCCTCCGGCAACCGCGCGACAAGCTCGATATCGCCACGGTCACGCAGTTCCACTTCGTTGACGCCGAGCAGCACCGGCCACTCGCCCTCCAAGCCCGCAATGGTCGCGTGATCGGAAAGCACGATGTCGGGAACCGTTCCTTCGGGAATTTCCACGCGGTCGTCATAGGGAAGACAGGTCACCGGCAGCACATCCTCGACGGGCGTGCGCCGCCAGCGTGCCTTGCCGTCGATTCCCTGAAACGACAAGTAGCCGCCCACCATCAAGAGGTTGCCGCCCTTTTCGACCCAGCTGCGCAGAAGCTTCAGACGGTTCGGAACTGTGCGCGAGTGAAGCCAGACGGCTGGCGGCAGGAGGAGCGAGTTGGCGCCGATGTCCGATAGGATGATGGCCTCGTAGGCGTCGAGGCTGCTCATCTCGAACGGGAATTTTTCCACCGCCTCATGCGCCGGTATGTAGGTAAGTTCGTACTCGCTGCCGTCCAGCGCCTTCACCAGCGGTTCGGCGCCCAGGTGAAAGGTCACGCTTCCGAACTGATCGAAGCCCTTGAAATGGGTCGCCGAACTGAACCAGCTTTCGCCCACAAGAAGCACTTTTTTCGTCATTGCATTTTCTCTTTTTCAGAAGTGGGCCGGCTTTAACCGGCGTGAAAGACACGCATCGGATTGCCGCGCATCAGCGTTTCCAGCGCCGCCTTGTCGACGCCATGGCGCATGAGCCGCGGCAGGAAATGGCGCAGCACGAAGGCGTAGCCATTGCCGCCGTAGCGGGTAAGCATCATTTTCAGGAACACGTCATGGGACAGCAGGATGCGATCGAGATATCCCGCCTCAATCAGCCGGACGATGGCGCGTGCCACCTCCTCGTCGCTCGGGCACTGCACCTGTTGATCGGCATAGAAGAAATCCATGCCGATCATGTCGTACTCGATGAAGGCGCCGCGCGCCGCCAATTCGCTCTGATAGGCGAAGTCGCCATGTGACGGGTTCATATGGCAAAGCACCGTGTGGCGCAGATCCGCGCCCTCCTCCGCAGCGATATCAAGCACCTTGTGGCCAAGCCGGAACCAACCCGGCAGATGCACCATCAGCGGCAGACCGGTGCGCACTTGCGCCCGTGCGGCACCGCGCAGGGACGTCTCCTCGTCGCAGGTGAAATCGGACGAAACGCCGATCTCGCCGATCAGGCCGATGCGCACGCCGGTTCCGTCGACGCCCTCCAGCGCCTCGCCGACGATCTGGTCTGCGATATCGTCCACCGACATGCCTGCGACCTCCGGCGGATGCGAGGATTGCAGGTAATAACCCGCCCCCATCACGATCTGGAGTCCGGTCGCCGCCGATATCCGTTGCAATGCAAGCGGATCGCGCCCGATGCCGCGGCAGGTGGGATCGACGACCGTGTGTCCGCCCGCCTTCGCGAACCGATGCAGTTCCTCGATCGCCAGCGGCTCATCATCCAGCGCAATATTGTGCCTGTTGACGAATGGGTCCTGGCGCAGTTCCGAGAGTATCCCGATGCTAACCGGTTGGTCGGCCAGATAGCGGCGCTCCGGTTCCTTAGGCTCGTTCCACCAGCACCGGCAGTCATTCAGGATGTGCTCGTGCATCAGCGTGATGCCGAGTCTTTCGACGGGGATGTCACCGGCCACCGTCATTACCTTTCCGGACCCCACATGGGCTTCAGAACGCTCGTCGGTCATAGCCTATTTCCTCCTCGCGAATCCGAAGCGGAAATTGGCCGTGAAAATGCGCGTGTTCAGCCAGATGGCGATCAGGATGATCGCGCCGGTGACGATCTGCGTGAAGAACGGCGAGATGTGCATCAGGATCAGCCCGTTGCCGATCACCGCAATGGTGAGCGTGCCGAGAATGGTCCCGACGATGGTGCCGCGCCCGCCCATCAGCGTCGTGCCGCCAAGAACCACGGCAGCGATCACCTGCAACTCGAAGCCGACAGCCGCGTTGGACGAACCGGAACCCAGGCGCGCGGCAATCAGGAGACCGGCCAAAGCGGATGCGACGCCTGCCACCACATAGACGGAGGCAATCACCCAGCGCGCCGGCATGCCGACACGCCGGGCCGCCTCCATGTTGGATCCCACCGCAACCACCTGGCGCCCATAGCGAGTGGAGGTGATCACCACATAGCCTAGTATGGCAACGGCGATCGCGATAAGAGCCGGCACGGGGATGCCGAACAATTCACCACGCCCGAGGGCGAAGAAGCCCGGCACGCCTTTGATGGGAATCGAATAGCCCTGCGTCAGGTAGAGCGCGATGCCGCGCAGCATTGAAAGTCCCGCAAGCGTGACGATGAAGGCCGGTATACCCTGGTAGGCCACGAACCAGCCCTGGCCGAGACCGATCAGCGCGCCGAAACACAGCATCGCCACGACAACCACGGGCCATGGCAGGCCCGAAGCAAGTGCAATGGCGGCAACGGCGTTCACCAGCGCCACCTGCGAACCGACCGAGAGGTCGATGCCGGCGGTGATGATGACGAAGGTCATGGCTACCGCGACGATGAGGATGGGCGCCGCCTGCCGGATAACGTTCAACAGGTTGCCAAGCGTCATGAAGGTGTCGGTCGTTGCCGCGAAAAACACGATGCAAACTAGGAAGAAGAAAGCGATCGAGAGCACCTGGGCCTGTTCCGACAGGAAGTCGGCCCATTGGGAGCCTTGGCTTCGTTCGGTGTAGGCGGTCATCTTTCGTCCTTTTCGCCGACGATGAGTTTGACGAGATCCTCGAGATCGGTTTCGGCGATCGAGCGTTCCGCCACCTTTGTACCCTCATACATGACGGCAATCCGGTCGCAGACGCGAAACAGATCCTGCAGGCGGTGTGTGATAAGAATGACGGAAACCCCCGTCGCCTTGACGCGGTTGATCAGCGACAGGACCGCCTCGACCTCCGCCACGGCGAGCGCCGAGGTCGGCTCGTCCATGATCAGCACCTTGGGATCGAAGGAAGCGGCGCGGGCAATGGCGATGGCCTGCCGCTGGCCGCCTGAAAGCTGCGCAACCTTGGCGGTCAGGCGGGGGATGCGGATCTCCAGCGCATCGAGCATCTTGCGCGCTTCCGACAGCATCGTCTTGCGGTCGAGAAACGGCCCCCTGGTGACCTCCCGGCCGAGGAACAGATTTCCGGCCACATCGATGTGGTCGCACAGGCTCAGATCCTGGAATACCATTTCGATGTTGCGCCGGCGCGCATCCGCCGGACCGCTGAAGCGCACCGGATCGCCATCGAGATGTATCGTGCCGTCGTCGGGAATATAGGTTCCCGAGATGATTTTCGTGAGCGTTGACTTGCCAGCGGCGTTGTCGCCGACCAGCCCCAGGCATTCTCCCGGATAGATATCCAGATCGACACCACGCAACGCCTGGAGCGATCCGAAGTTCTTGCGGATACTCCTGAGCGCGATACGCGGAACCCGTCCGCTGTCGGCCTTGTCGTTCCGGGCGGGATTGACCCGTCCGGAAAAGACAGAGACAGCGTTTTCCTGCTGTCCGCCAGTCATCACTGGAAGATTGCCCTGTAGGGGTCGACATTCTCCTTGGTAACGATGGTCACCGGCACGGAGATGGTCTCGTCCACCTCGCCACCACCGGAAAGCGTGTTCAGCGCCTCGACTGCCGCGGCGCCCATCGCGGCCGGATCCTGCTGGATCACCGCGGTGACATAGCCCGCGTCGATACCGGCAATCGCCTGGGCGGTCAGATCCCAGCCGAAGATCTTCACGTCTTCCTGCTTGCCCTGGCTTTCAACCGCAGCGATTGCGCCCATCAGCGCCGGCTCGCCCGTTGCATAGATCGCGTTCATGTCGGGATTGCCGGTGATCAGGTTCTCGGCGGCCGAGAGTGCGGTATCCTGGATGTTCTGGCCATCGACGACGCCGGCCTTCTCGATACCGTCGGCAGCATCGACGACCTCCTCGAAGCCTTTCTGGCGAACATTCTGGATGTAGGAGTTGAGCGCACCGACAACGCCGTATTTGGCCTTGCCGTCCATGTTGGCCTTTACGTAGTCGAGGAAATGGGTGGCCATGTCGGCACCCGCCGCGCCGTTATCGACGCCGATCTGCGCCTTCTGCGGACCGTCATCCGGGAGGATCGCGTCGATCGCCACGACCGGAATGCCAGCTTCGGCCGCTTGGTTCACCGCCGGCATGATGCCGTTCACGTCGATTGCCACCACGGCGAGACCGTCCACGCCCTGCTGGATATAGGTCTCGATGGCGCTGTTCTGTTCCGCCGGATCATTGTTGGCGTTGAAGATGACCAGCTTCACGCCGGCCTCGTCCGCCGCCTTCTGCGCGCCCTCGTTCATCTGGTTGAAGAACAGCGCCTGTTGGTTGATCTGCACGAGGGCGAAGGTCTTTTCGTCCTGCGCTTTCGCGAGGCCCATGCCGAGCGGCAGGGTTAGGGCGGCGCCCAGCCCGAGAGAAAGTATGCGCCTTCTGAGGGTGAATTTCGTGCTCATGGTGTTCTCCTCTTTCGGTTTTCCGCTGCAGTTACGGTTTCGTGCACGGGGCAACGGATTCCCGCACGACGATTTCGACCGGAAGCAGTTCTTCTGACGGCACATTGCCTCGCGTCTTCCAGTCGGTCTCGGTGAGCAACGACAAGGCGCGCCGCCCGATAGAGCGGACCGGCTGCCGTATCGCGGTCAAAGGCGGCGCAAACAGATGGAGCGGCCCGACATCGTCGAAACCGATAATCGACACGTCTCCGGGAATGGATACGCCCTGGGCGCGCAGAACCTCGATCAGACCGATCGCAATTTCGTCCGAACTCGCGAATATGGCGGTGGGAACCGCGCCTTCCGCGATGTAGCGCTGCGCCGCCTCACGGCCGAACGCCTCGGTGTAGTCTCCCTCGTAGCGCTGTGGCCGGATCTCGGTTTTGAAATAATTGCTGAGCGAATCCGTGAGTCCCTTGTAGCGCCTGCGCGCGCTGATCATCTGGTCGGGTCCACCGACGAACAACACAGTCCTGTGACCGTTTTCGGCGAGCAGTTCCCCTGCAAGGCGACCACCCTGCTCGTTATCGCAGAAGAGCTTCGGCGCATGCGCATCTGGCACGTCCTCGTCCACGATAACCACATTGCCCGTGCGATTGATCAGGTCTCCCAGACTCCCGTCGTCAGGGTGGTTGGTGATGAAGATCAGGCCATCGACATGGTTGCGCTCGATCAATTCGAGATAGGCCACTTCCCGGCCCTGGCGGTTGAGCGTGGCGTAGAGCGAGAGGGCAAGCTTCCGCTCGTCCGCGGCCTCCTCGACCGCGGCGACGAGCATCGCGAAGAAGGGATTGGCAATGTCCGGGACAACAAGGCCGACCGTGTCGGAACGCCCGCGGCTCAGTCGCCTAGCATGGGGGTTTGGTTGATAATTCAGAGCGCGGATGGCGTCTTCGATCCGCTGCCGGGTTTGTTCCGGCAACTCGAGCGAACCATTCAGCATTCGGGACACAGTTGCAACGGAAACCTCCGCTCGCTGCGCCACATCCTTCAGGCTGGGTTTGCTCAGCTGCACCATAGGCATATCGTTTTGTAAAGCGGTTTAGTAAATCGCTTTACAAGCGTGACCGGACCGAGCCTGCGAGTCAATAGGCAAATGCACACTAACCTTGGACTTGCGGTAAGCCCCAATCAGGCCGCACAATTCCCAGGTCGGAAGGATCATCTGCGCCGTCGGCCTTCCGGCATCGTTTCCTACCCCGTCAATACCCCACGCGCATCAGATCCCTGGCGCCGGCGCGGGCGCCAAATGGTTCCAACTCTACGTCTTCCGCGATCGTGACGTCAGTCAGCGGCTGCTTACAAGGGCCCGAGCGCTCGGCTTCAAGGCGCTGGAAGTCACGGTCGACAACGCCATACCCGGCGGCTGCGCGATGCCCGCAACGGCTTTTCACTCCCCTTCAGATGGACGCCGGCCAAGCTCGCCAGTCTTCTCGCCCATCCCGGCTGGACATCGCCGATGACGCGCGCTGGCGTTCCGAAGCTCGAGGTCATGCACCGGAAGGCGCGGTACGGTCGACGATATCTAGGCCGATTCCCGCGGAAAGCGCGATCTCGGCCATTGTTGCGATTGTCGAACCGCTGATGTTGGGTTTGAAGAGAAGCACGGTCACTCGGTGCTCCTATGTTCACCGGAAGTCGTCCAAAATCCCTCATGCACGTGCGCCGTCTCCTCTTCGAGCAGCGGCCCGACCACCTCGACCTTTCGCTGACCGGCGGCGAAGATATCCCTGCAGGGCAGATCCATCGTCAGGTTTTCCGGGTCCGGCCCGATCAGCGCCTTCAATGCTTTTTCGCTCAACCCGTGCACCACGCGGCCCAACCCCGCCCAATAGGCAGAGCCTGCGCACATGGCGCAGGGTTCGGCGCTCGCATACATGGTGCATCCGGCCAGGAATTCGGGCCCGTATTTCCGCGAAGCCTCGGTCATGAGGTTGCGCTCCGCGTGACCGGTGCGATCACCAAGCGTTCCGCAGGTGTTCATCGCTTCCAGGAGAACGTTGCCCTCCGCATCCGCCAACAGCGCACCGAAGGGATGGTCGCCACGGGCCCGGGATGCCTCGGCGAGTTCGATCGTGCGGCGGAGGAGTGCGAGATCGTCTTCATGGTTCATGGTCATCTCGTATCTTGTAGTGATCGCTGCTGCGTAACTATCAGCTCCGCGCAAAAATTAGGCGAGCCGCGACAATGCATATTTTATAGGCAGAAAGAGATGATCCCTTGCGCTTTTGCATGGGCGCCCATGGTCAGGCTCGCGGCAAAGCCCGGAATCTCCAAGCTTCGGGCAATTGGCACGCCTCCTGCATGAGTAACGAAGAGTAGAAGCGGTCAGGGCAAGGCCCGGGACATTGCTCGGCACAACGGATCTTCTTCAGGAGGCGCCCATGCCGAAGCCCTACTCACGAACATCCTCCCAAGATGGTCGTCAACCCGCCGGTCCTAAAGGACCGGCGGGTTGCGATGTCACTGGCCTATTTAGAGGGAACACGAGAATGATGAGGAAAGTAGCAACGAGCTTGCTGGGCGCGGTGGTGGCGACAGGTTCGGCGCTCGCAACCGCTAAAGCCGCCGACAAGGTGATCTACCAGCTCGACTGGCTGCCCGGCGGCGACAAGGCGCCGATCTATGTCTGCATCGAGAAGAGGTTCTGCGCCGACGCCGGCCTGGAGGTGACGATCGAATCCGGGCGCGGTTCGTCGGAAGCCATTACCAAACTCGCTACCGGCAATTCCGACATCGGCTCGGCGGGGCTGGGAGCGGTCATGGCGGCGAAGGCGACCGAGGACGTGCCCGTGACGGCCGTCATGTCGATCTTCAACAAGGGCCCGCACGCCTTCTACACGCTCGCGGGCAACGGAATGGAGGAGATAGCGGACGTCAAGGGCAAGACCGTCGCCACCTCGCCCTTCACCGAATCCAACGTCTACCTGCCGCTGGTGCTTAAAGATCTTGGCATGTCGGAGAGCGACATCACTCTCACCAAGGCCGATCCAGGCGCACTGGGGCCCATGCTGATGACAGGGGCGAGCGACGTTATCATTGCCTGGCTGACAGACCTCTCGCGCTACCAGGGGCAGGCGAGCCAGGCCGGCAAGGAACTCGTCGTGCTCCCCTGGTCGGCGGCGGGCCTCGACCTTTATTCCGCGTCGCTCGTGGCTTCCGACAAGTTTCTCGAGGGACGGCCCGAGGTCGCAAAGCGCTTCATCGCCGCTTTCAGGAGATCAATCGAGTTCTCGAGGGAAAATCCGGCAGAAGCCGCCGAAGCCGTCGCCGCCATGGTGCCCGAGTTGCAGGTAGAGAATGTGGAGGGCTCGTTCCGGGATGCACTCGTCCTCATCTTCAATGAAGTGACGGAGGAGGACGGGCTGGGCACCTTCGAGCCGGAACGGCTCAAGGCTACATGGGAGCGCGTGGCCCAGGCTCAGGGCTTCGATCCGGCTGCGCTCGATCCCGAGACGGCAGTCGACCGCAGCTTCCTACCGGAGAACTGATCGATGGCGAGTGGACCTGCGGCCATCCGCTTTTCCGGTGTGGGGCAGGTGTTCGCAACCGGTGCCGGCGCTCTTGAAGCCCTGTGCGGGTTGGAGACGAACATCACCCGGCACGAATTCGTGGCGGTGCTCGGCCCTTCGGGCTGTGGCAAGTCCACGCTGCTGCGCCTCGTGGCCGGGCTCCTACGGCCAACGCGTGGCGCTGTGGAGGTGTTCGGCCTCAAGGTGACGGAACCGCGCGACGACATCGGCATCGTCTTCCAGAAACCGACGCTGCTTCCCTGGGCGAATGTGGAGGACAATATCGTCTTCCCGCTCCGTCACAAGACGGGCCGCGTGGACGCACAGGACCGAGAGCGCGCCCGTGCACTCCTTGCCAAGGTGGGGCTCGCGGGCTTCGAGGAGCGCCTCCCGGTGGAGCTTTCGGGCGGCATGCAGCAGCGCGTCGGCATCGCCCGGGCGCTGCTCATGAATCCCGACATCCTGCTCATGGACGAGCCCTTCTCCGCCCTCGACGCGCTAACGCGCGAAGAGATGGGCTTCGAACTGCTCCGCATCTGGGAGGCGCAGCCCAAAACCGTGCTCTTCATCACCCATTCGATCAGCGAGGCGGTGCTTCTGGCCGACCGCGTGCTGGTGATGAGCGAGCGGCCGGGCCGCGTGATCGAGGACTTGGCGATCAAGATCGAGCGCCCGCGCGGCATCGAAACGAGCAATGAAAAGGTGATGCATGACTATGTCGGACACCTCCGAAGCCTCCTCCTCAAACGCGCAGCGTGAGGAGGGCCTCACCTGGCGGCTGGCCGCAAGGCGGGCGTTACACGCGCCCGGCCTGCTTCCGGCCGCCACTTTCGTCCTCGTACTTCTCGTGTGGGAGGCTTCCTGCCGGCTCTTCGAAATCCCGACCTTCGTCCTGCCGGCGCCGAGCCGCATCCTCGGCGGCTTCGACAGCATCGCCGTCGCGCGCTGGATCGATCACGTCTGGGCGACGCTCCGCGTTGCCCTGATCGGCTATATTGCCTCCATTGCCATCGCCCTGCCGATCGCGGTCCTGCTCGCCCGGTCGGAAATCCTGTCGCGGGCGATCTACCCCATCCTGGTGGTAGTCCAGTCCACGCCGGTGGTGGCGGTGGCGCCGATCATCATCGTGGCTCTGGGCTCCGGCGACCTGCCGCGCGTCGTCATCACCTGTCTCATCACCTTCTTCCCGCTAGTGGTTTCCACCACGACAGGACTGATGGCCACGCCCCCCGAACTGATCGAGTTGTCGCGCAGCCTGCGCGCGCCGGTCAACCGCGAGATCACGCAGATCCGCTTTCCCTATGCCGTGCCCTACATCTTCTCCGCGCTCAGGATATCGGTGACGCTCGCCGTCATTGGGGCCGTCGTCGCCGAGTTCGTCGCCGCCGACAAGGGCATCGGCTACTTCATTCAGTTTTCCACTTCCATGTTCCAGGTGCAGCAGGCCTGGGCGGGGCTCGTCGTCCTCGTCCTTCTGTCGCTCATCCTGTTCCAGATCGTCACGCTGGCCCAGCGCATCTGGTTTCCCTGGAGCCTACCGAAGGAGCGGACATGACCGACTTCCTTATCAAGGGCGCGCTCGGCATCCTGACTGGCCTCCCGGGCGCGGCTGCACGCGCCGAAGGTGACATCCGCGTACGCGGCAGCGTGATCGCAGAGATCGGGAGCCTTGCCGCGCTTCCCGGTGAGCGCGTCGTCGATGCCTCGGGCGCCGTGGTCACGCCCGGACTCGTCAACACCCACCACCACCTTTTCCAGAGCGTGCTCAAGGCCGTGCCTGCCGGCATGAACGAGGCGCTCGCGGCATGGCTCCGGCTGGTGCCTTATAGCTACTGGGACAGCATCGACGAAGCGGCGCTGCGCGTGTCCGCCACGATCGGCCTTGCCGAACTGGCGCTTTCCGGCGCCACCACCGTCGCCGACCACCACTATTTCTTCTCGGATCGCTACGACTTCGATCCCGTCGACGTGCTGTTCGAAACCGCCGAGCAGTTCGGGCTGCGCTTCGTGCTCGCACGCGGCGGCGCCACCAGAGGACGGTCCTTCGACGGCGACCGCATCGCGCCGCTGCCCGTCGAGCCGCTCGACAGGATGATCGCGTCTGTCGAAGCAGCAGTGAAACGCTGGCACGACCCCTCGCCCACCGCCATGCGGCGCGTCGCTTTCGCGCCCACGACGCCCACCTTCTCGCTGCATGAGGCGGAGTTGCAGGAGATCGCCGCGGGTGCGCGGGCCATGGGGGTGCGGCTCCATTCGCACCTTTCGGAAAACATGGATTATGTCGACTACACGCTGGCCAATTACGGCAAGCGGCCGGTCCATTGGCTGGCGGAGCATGGCTGGCTCGGGCCGGATGTCTGGTTCGCGCATCTGGTGGAATGCGAGGAAGACGAGCTGCACCTCCTCGCCGAAACCGGCACGGCCATGGCCCACTGCCCGCAGGCCAATGCCAGGCTCGGCTCGGGCATCGCGCCCACCGACCGGCTCCACGCACTGGGCGGCACGGTCTCGCTCGCAGTCGATGGTGCTGCGGCGAACGAGGCCGCCGACATGGTCTCCGCGCTCTACGCCGCCTTCTCGCTGCACCGGGCGCAAAAGGGCGTTGGCGCGGTGAATGCAGAGACAATCCTCCACTGGGCGACCGCAGGAGGCGCAAGGGCGCTGGGCTTTGAAAGTATCGGCACGATCGAGCCAGGGAAGCAGGCCGACATCGCCATCTTCGACCTCGATGCACCCCGCTATTTCGGCCAGCACGACCGCGTGTTGGGACCTATCATTTCCGGCGGACATGCACATGTCCGCGCGAGTTTCGTCGCCGGGCGGCAGGTGGTCGTGGATGGCCGTTTGCCTTGGCTCGACATTGAGAAGCTGGCTGCCGACGCGGCGCGTGTGGTCGCGCGCATCGCAGCACCTCAAGAGGAAGGGAGGCTCGGGGCAAACGTCTAGGGGAGTGCCCGTCCCGCATAGATATGGAGTAGAAGCAGTCAACGCCCAGGGCATTCTGCTGGCCCAATGCGGCACAGCAAAGAGGCGCCGGTCATTGCTCCTTTTGAAAACTTGCGGCTTGGGCCGCGCTTCAACAAACGGTGTTACCAATGCAGAAGATGGATTACGGCCTCGCCGAGCTGAACAAGGAAACTACCTTCGGCGGCGAGGGCCGAGAGAAACAACGGGACGTGCCGCGCATCGACATGAGCGACTACGAGACCCGCAAGCAGGAGATCGCCGACGCGCTTTGGGCAGCGGCGACCGAAATCGGCTTCTTCCAACTCGTCAATCACGGCATCCCCCAGGAGCAGGTCGACGAAGCCTTCGCCATGTCCGAGCGCTTCTTCGCCCTGCCAACCGAGGTGAAGGCGAACTATCCGCTCGTCGGTGGCACCAATGCGGGCTGGGAGTACAAGGCCCAGGTGCGCCCTTCCACCGGCACCGCCGACCACAAGGAATCCTACCAGATCACTCTGCCGCGCATGGAAAAGCTCTGGCCAAGCGGCGAGGAGCTTTCCGGTTTCAAGGCGGTGATACTGGCCTTCGAGCGGGCGAACTGGGCACTTGGCATGAAGGTGCTCGACTGCTTCCGCCTGAAACTCGGCTTTGCACCGGATTTCTTCACCGGGTGCCACGACCCACAGTCACCCGAATACCAGAGCACGCTGCGCCTCCTGCACTATCTCGGCATGGAGGATGCCAAACCCGAAGACTTCAAGATGTGGCGCGCGGGCGCCCACACGGATTTCGACTGCCTCACACTCCTGCATCAACGCCCCGGCCAGGGCGGCCTGCAGCTTTGTCCAGGCAAGGAGGCCGATGAGCTCGAATGGACCGACGTAGAGCCTGCCCCCGACGTGGTCACCTGCAACATCGGCGACATGCTGATGCGCTGGAGCGACGACAAGCTGCTCTCCACCCTGCACCGCGTGCGCATGCCCAAGCCGCACGAAAGCCAGGGCTCGCGCCATTCCATGGCCTTCTTCTGCCAGGCCAACAAGGATGCACTCATCCAGGGTCGGGAGAAACGCTACGAACCGATCACCGCGCACGACTACCTGCAGCAGCGCATTGCGGCGAACTTCGCCAAGCACTGAACACCGTGGCAGCGGAGGCCGCCGGACCGGCGGCCTTCGGCAGCGGGCAACCCGCGCAGCGCCCGCGAACCGGAGCGCTCTATCCGTCCCACAGCACGCGCACCGACATGGTCGCGGCGGCCGTCCGGTTTTCCACGCCGAGCTTGATGTAGATCTGCTCCAGGTGCTTGTTCACCGTGCGTGGAGAAAGGTCGAGGATCTCGGCGATCTCCTTGTTCGATTTTCCATGCGTGATCCAGAGCAGGACCTCGGCGACGCGCAGGGAAAGATCGAAGGCGGCGGCAAGCCGCTCCTCGTCCGTGCCGGCGTCACGGTCTACCAGGCGGATGAGGCGCTCTGCGGCGCCGGCCTCACCCACGATGCGGCATTCGACGTGCTTTCCGTTGCGGGCGAGAATATGCGGCTCGGCCCGGCCGGGTTTCTGGGACAAAAGCCAGTCGGCCAACTCCCACGGCAGGCGGCTTCCTTCCTCGACGGAGATGCCGCATTTCAGAAGCAGTTCGCTCGCCTGCGGCGTTGCCCACAGGATCGTGCCCTTCTCGTCGGTGACGACGATGCGCCGGCCCGTGCTGTCGAGCGCCTCGCGGGCGGAGCGGGCGCGCCGCGCATTGGCCAGGTGCACCCGCATGCGCGCCAGAAGCTCGACAATCGGCACCGGCTTGACCACGAAGTCCACCCCGCCGGAGGCGAGTGCGTTGACCACGTGCTCGCTGTCGCCGAAGCCGGTCATGAAGATGACCGGGATATCGGCCATGCCCATCTCGGTCTTGAGGATGCGGCAGGCCTCGAAGCCGTCGATGCCGGGCATCTTGGCATCCATGAGGATGACGTCCGGCCCGATCTCGCGCGCAAGGCTCAGCGCCGCGCGCCCGCTTTCGGCGACCACCACCTTCATGCCCTCCAATCCAAGAGCATCGGTGAGCATGCCGAGCGTTTCGGGCGAATCGTCGACCACGAGCACGACTGGCGGGGAAGATGGAGCGGCATTCAGTCCCATCCCTCTCGCTCCTTGCGCGAACGCGTGACCATGCAGGTCTCCATGCATCAGATGTCCTCGCCGTTCTCTGCTACCTGCCGCTCATGATACGTCCACTCGATGTCAAGTGTTGAGCCGAGTTGCTCCATGAAATCGTCGACGCTGAACGGCTTGATGAGGTAGCCATCGTGTAACCGGCGGTATTCCGGCAGATTTCGCTCATTGCCCGCATCAGCTGAGATCATGATGATCGGTAATTGCGGATAGAGGCGGTCGCGCACGGTTTGTGCCACCTGCCAACCCGACGCGCCGGGCATGGCGACGTCCAGCAGCAGGATGTCGGGCCGTGCCTCGGCAAGCACGCTGAGGCAGGCCGCACCATCCGGCACGGCCGTCACCTTAAAGCCCAGCGGTTGCAGGATGTCGGCGACAAGGGCGCGCTGGGCCGGATCGTCGTCGGCGATCAGGACCTTGATCGTGTCACCCTTGACGCCGGCAATGGCCGCTGCCGGCAGCTTCTGCTCGTCGGGCCGTGTGGCCGCGCTCAACATCAGACGCATGGTGAACGTCGTCCCCCGCCCCGGCTGCGAATTTACGCTGAGCTCGCCGCCCATGATCTCCACAAGGAGCTTGGTGATCGTGAGGCCCAGACCGGTGCCGGGCGGGCCCGCACCAGCGACGTTGTCGATCCTTTCGAAGGGCAGGAAGATGCGCTCGATGTCTTCGGCCGCGATGCCGATGCCCGTGTCCTCGATCTCGAAGGTGGCGATCTGGTTGCGATAGGTCACACGGAAGGAGACCTGGCCGCGCTCAGTGAACTTGACCGCATTGGAGAGCAGATTGATGAGAATCTGCCGCAGCCTCTTCTCGTCCGTATAGACATATTCGGGAATGTAGGAGCCCGGCTCGAAGACGAAGCCGATGCCCTTCTCCTGCGCCTGGAGGGAGAACATGCCGACGAGCTGGTCCAGATAGGGGCGCAGCGCCGTCTTGTCCCGGTAGATTTGCAGACGCCCCGCTTCGATCTTCGAGATGTCGAGCAGCCCCTCGATCAGCCCCGCCAGATGCTCGCCGGAGCGCTTGATGGTGCGGGCCGCATTGGCGACGATCTGCGGCGTCGGGTCGTGCCGATCCAGCAGTTGCGCATAACCGAGGATGGAGTTGAGCGGTGTGCGCAATTCGTGGCTCAAGCCCACAATATATTTGCTCTTTGCAAGATTGGCGGATTCGGCCGCCTCCTTGGCTTTCTGGAGCTGCCGATCCGTCTCCCCGTGCGCCTCGATCTCCTCCATCAGGAGGGTCGTATGGCGCCGCGCCTCATCCTCCGCGAAGACGCGGCTCTCATGCGCCAGCACGAAGAGCCACACCATGATGGCGGCGATGACGAAGATGATGGCGAAGAGCCGCAGGAACATGGGGAAGACGAGGTCGGGCGACGGGCCGTCACCGATCGTCGACTGGTAATAGACCACCCACAGGACGAGCGCGATCAGCGCCGTCACCGTCAGCAATATGCCGAGATAGGTGCCGATGCGTGAGCTGATGAGCTCGGCGATGCGGAATGGAAAGACTGCATGGGCAAAGCCACTGATCTGGTCGGAAAAGCGTGCTCCTTCCTTGCAGCGGTCGCCGCAGCGCGCGTCGAGCGAGCAGCAGAGCGAGCAGATGGGCCCGCTGTAGACCGGACAACCGGCCATATCTTCCGGCTCGAAGCTGTGCTCGCAGATGCAGCACTGGATCGTGCTCTGCCCGGAGGGCAGGTGCGATGTGCGCGCGAGATAGTAGCGCCCGTTCGTGGCAAACGCGATCACCGGTGCGAGCACGAAGGCTGCGGCAATGGCGACATGGGCGTAGAGCGCGGCGGCGATTGCGCCAAACATGCCCAGATAGGACATGAGCGCCAGAAGGATGGCGATGGCGGCGGCGCCGAAGCCGACCGGGTTGATATCGTAGAGATGGGCGCGCTTGAACTCGATGTGGCGCGGCGACAGGCCGAGCGGCTTGTTGACCGTGAGATCGGCGACGATGGCGGCGAGCCACGCACCGGCGATGATGGCGTAGAGCCCGAGGATCTGCTCCAGCGCCTTGTAGATGCCGAACTGCATGAGAAGCAGGCCGATCACCACGTTGAAGACCACCCACACCACGCGGCCGGGATGGCTGTGGGTGAGACGGGAGAAGAAGTTCGACCAGGCGATGGAGCCTGCATAGGTGTTGGTCACGTTGATCTTGACCTGGCACAAGACGATGAAGACGCCCGTCAGCCCCAGGGCAAGCTCGGGGCTCGCCACCATCCGCTGGAAAACGGCAAGATACATGCGCGTCGGCTCGGCCGCGTCGTGGAAGGCGACGCCGCTCTGGAAGGCATAATAGGCGAGGAAGGAGCCCGCGAGCATCTTCAGCGCCCCGACGACGATCCAGCCGGGACCGGCCGCAAGCAATGCGCTCCACCAGGCAAAGCGGTTGGCGTGCTGCTTGCGCGGCAGGAAACGCAGATAGTCCACCTGCTCGCCGATCTGCGCCACCACGGAAAAGACAACCGCCGAGGCCGCACCGAACATGGTGAGCGAAAACGTGCCGTCCACCGGCCCGTGAAGGCCCGTATATCCGGTCCACTCGCGCACCGAGGGCAGGCTTTGCGCGGCGATATAGACGAATGGCAGGAGCTGCAGCACGACCCAGAAGGGCTGCGTCCAGGCCTGGAAGCGATTGATGAAAGTGATGCCGTGGATGACCAGCGGGATGACGAGCAGCGCGCTGACCACATAGCCCGCGGCAAGGGGGATACCGAAACATAATTCGAGCGCCGTCGCCATGATTGCAGCTTCGATCGAAAAGAAGATGAAGGTGAAGCTGGCATAGATCAGCGAGGTGACGGTGGAGCCCAGATAGCCGAAACCGGCCCCGCGCGTCAGAAGGTCGATGTCGACGCCGTATTTGGCCGAGTTGTAGGAGATCGGGATGCCGAGGAGGAACATGACGAAACAGCTCGTCAGCACCGCCCATAAGGTGGTCTCGAACCCGTAATTGAGCGTCAGCGTTCCGCCGATGGCTTCGAGCGCCAGGAATGAGACAGCGCCGATGGCCGTGTTGGCGATGCGCCAGGCCGACCAGCGCCGGACCTTCGTGGCCGTGAAGCGCAGGGCGAAATCCTCGAGCGTCTGATTGGCCACCCAGATGTTGTAGGTGCGGCGCACACGGGTGACCTTGAAACCCGCTGTCATGCCCGCCTCGACCCCCAGCAACTCAAAAGCATCGGCTCACTCCACACACACGAACCCGATGCCCTCTTGAGCGTCCCTGCCCTGCCCGCGCGTTCACCCAGCGTGGCCGGCACACTGGCCGAAGCGCCTGGGCCATTCTCCGTACCGAAGCCGGTGCGCGGGGTTCCCCTTCGTTATTTGCCGCAGCTTAGGGGGAAAAATGCGCCGCGGGAATACGTCAAATGCCCCGTTGATAGGCAGCCGCTTCGAATGCCCAAAATTGCGGCAGTTGGCGACAGGCCAGCAGATTCCAGATCAGGCAAGCGAGGCACAAGCACCATGCGCGACGACACCCCGCGGAAAACCCTCTTCACCACGCGCCGGCAGGTTCTGGCTGGCATGAGCGCGCTGCCCTTCATGGGCCTGCTCGGCACACGCGTGAACGCGGCCGACTATCCGACAGCCGTGGTGAACACCACCGGCCTGGCCGTAACCGACGACAAAGTGACGGTCGGCATACTTCACTCGGTCACCGGCACGATGTCGATCTCGGAGACCGGCTCAGTGCAGGCGGAAAAGCTCGCCATCAAGCAGATCAACGATGCGGGCGGCGTGCTGGGCCGGCAGATCGACTTCATCCAGGAGGACGGGGCTTCCGACTGGCCGACCTTTGCCGAGAAGGCGAAGAAGTTGCTCGTGCAGGACAAGGTCGCCTCGGTCATGGGATGCTGGACGTCCGCCTCGCGCAAGGCGGTCCTGCCGGTCTTCGAGCAGTATAACGGCATGCTCTACTACCCCACCTTCTACGAGGGCCTGGAGCAGTCGCCTAACGTCATTTATACCGGCCAGGAAGCCACGCAGCAGATCATTGCCGGCATCGACTGGGTGGCGCAGAACAAGGGCGCAAAAAGTTTCTATCTGCTGGGTTCCGACTATATCTGGCCGCGCACCTCCAACAAGATCGCCCGCAAGCACATCGAGAAGCTAGGCCTAGAAGTGGTGGGCGAGGAATATTATCCGCTCGGCCACACCCAGTTCAATTCGGTCATCAACAAGATCAAGCTCAGGAAGCCCGACGTCATCTATGCTATCGTCGTCGGCGGTTCCAATGTCGCCTTCTACAAGCAGCTGAAGGCCGCCGGCATCGATATGACCAAGGAGAAGCCGCTGCTTCTCACCATATCGGTGACGGAGGACGAGATCCTCGGCATCGGGGGCGAGAACATCGTGGGCGCGTATGCCTGCATGAAGTACTTCCAAAGCCTGGGAAACGAGAACAACCTGGAATTCGTGAAGGCCTTCAAGGAGATGTGGGGCGAAGATATCGTCATCGGCGATGTCACGCAGGCCGCCTATCTGGGGCCATGGCTGTGGAAGATGGCGGTCGAGAAGGCCGGCAGCTTCGATGTCGACAAGGTGCGCGAGGCCTCCCCCGGCCTCGAGTTCGCCAAGGCGCCGGAAGGCTACGTCCGCATCCACGAAAACCATCATCTCTGGTCGAAGACACGCGTAGGTCATGCGCTCGGCAACGGCCAATATGAGGTCGTCTACGAGACGGCGGACCTCGTCGAGCCCGACCCCTTCCCCGAAGGCTACCAATAGGCTTTCCGACCCGGCCCCGCCGGCGCTCATCCGGAGGGGCTCTCCTCTCCGCCGTCCTACCTGCACCTTGTGTCTGCGCGAGGCGAACATGATTGGCGACTATACGCTTGTCGAATTCAGCTCCATCCTGGCGATGCAGGGCTTCGCCGGGCTGATCCTTTTTTCCGTCTTTGTGCTGATGGCGCTTGGGCTTGCCGTCATCTTCGGCCAGATGGGCGTCATCAACATGGCCCATGGCGAGTTCATGATCCTCGGCGCCTATGTCACATGGCTTTGCTCGCAATTCGTGACGGCATACGTACCCGCGCTCTTTCCCATCTACTTCTTCATCGCCATGGCGCTCGCCTTCGTGGCCTCCGGCGCGCTCGGCATCCTCGTCGAATGTGCGCTGATCAGGCACCTCTACAAGCGCCCGCTCGACACGCTGCTCGCCACCTGGGGGCTGAGCCTTATCCTGCAGCAGCTCTACCGCTCCGTGTTCGGCGCCCGCGAGGTCGGCGTCAGCCTGCCGGACTGGATGATGGGCTCCTTCCCTCTCACCGACATCATCGAGGTGCCGATCAACGGCCTTTTCGTGATGGCGCTGACCATGCTGATCTCGCTCGCCGTCTTCATGCTGATGTTCCGCTCCCGCTGGGGCAAGCAGGTGCGCGCAGTGGTGCAGAACCGCGCCATGGCGGGTGCCGTCGGCATCAACACCAAGAAGGTCGACCGCCTGACTTTCGGCCTCGGCTGCGGCGTGGCGGGCGTGGCCGGCTCCGCCTTCACAATGATCGGCTCCACCGGGCCGACGGCCGGCCAGCTCTACATTGTCGACACCTTTCTCGTCGTCGTCTTCGGCGGTGCTGCGAGCCTCATCGGCACCATCGCCTCGGCCTTCACCATCTCACAGGCGCAGTCGACGATGGAGTTCTTCATGTCGGGCTCCATGGCCAAGGTGCTCACGCTTCTGACCGTCGTCGGCATCCTCATGCTGCGGCCGGAAGGCCTCTTCACCCTCAAGATGCGCCGCTGACGGGGAACTCGCCATGAACATCACCCTTTATTCCCGGCGCGAATGGCTCGCACTCGCCATCCTCTCCGCGCTCATCCTCATCGTCTTCCCCGCCACGATGGACATCTTCCGCCTCAACCTCGTCGGCAAATATCTGACCTATGCCTTCGTGGCCGTCGGCCTCGTGCTGTGCTGGGGCCATGGCGGGATCCTGAGCCTCGGACAGGGAATCTTCTTCGGGCTTGGCGGCTACTGCATGGCGATGTTCCTGAAGCTGGAAGCCTCCAGCCCGGAAAATACGGCCATCCAGTCCACCCCCGGCATTCCCGACTTCATGGACTGGAACCAGGTGACCGAGCTTCCCTTCTGGTGGGTCCCGTTCAAGTCGTTCCCCTTCACCCTCGCTGCGGTCGTCGTAGTGCCCGTCATCTTTGCCTGGATCATCGGCGCGGCCATGTTCAAAAGGCGGGTGGGCGGCGTCTATTTCGCCATCATCACGCAGGCGTTCGCAGCCATCCTCACCATCCTGATCGTCGGCCAGCAGGGCTATACGGGCGGCGTCAACGGCATCACCGACCTGCGTACGCTGCTTGGCTGGGATATCCGCACCGACAGCGCCAAGTTCATCCTCTACTTCGTCAACGCCGCCCTCCTGATCGCCGTCCTCATGATCGGGCAGATGGTGCGTGTGTCGAAGTTCGGCCGCCTCCTCATCGCCATGCGCGACAAGGAGGATCGCGTGCGTTTCTCCGGCTATGACGTGGCGAACTTCAAAATCTTCATCTTCTGCCTCGCGGCCGCCTTCTCGGCCATCGGCGGGGCGATGTTCACGCTGCAGGTAGGCTTCATGTCACCCTCATTCGTGGGCATCGTGCCGTCGATCGAGATGGTTATTTTCGCAGCGGTCGGCGGGCGGCTGTCGCTCTTCGGCGCGGTCTACGGCGCGCTCATCGTCAACTGGGCGAAGACCAGCTTTTCCGAGACTTTCCCGGAACTGTGGCTCTTTGCGATGGGCGGGCTCTTCATCGCGGTCGTCATGACCTTCCCCAACGGGCTTGCCGGCCTCTTTCATTCCCATGTCGAGCCGCTTCTGGCGCGGCTCCTGCGTAAGCCGCCGGTCGTGGCGGTACGGGAAACGACGACAGCCGCGGAGCCGGCCAAGCTCGCGGCCGAATAGGAGACCGATCCATGCAACAGGCAAGCACGGCTCCGGCCAGCCCCGCGCCCAAGGACTTCCTGCTCTCGGTCGAAGGGCTCACCGTCTCCTTCGATGGCTTCAAGGCGGTCAACGACCTCTCCTTCTACGTGGACGAGAACGAGATCCGCGTCATCATCGGCCCCAACGGCGCCGGCAAGACGACCGTACTCGACCTGATCTGCGGACGCACCAGAGCGACCGAAGGCTCGATCCGCTTTCGCGATCAGGAACTGACGCGCATGAAGGAGCACCAGATCGTCCATGCCGGCGTCGGCCGTAAATTCCAGAACCCGTCCATCTACGAGGATTTGACGGTCTTCGAGAACCTGGAGCTCTCCTTCCCGCGCGGACGCGGCGTCTTCGGCGCGCTGGCCTTCAGGCGGGATGCGCAGGTTATCGAACGGGTCGAGGAGATCGCGGAAATGATCTTCCTCAAGGACCAACTCGACACGCAGGCGGCGATCCTGAGCCACGGCCAGAAGCAATGGCTGGAGATCGGCATGCTTCTGATCCAGAGCCCGGAGCTCCTGATGCTCGACGAACCGGTGGCCGGCATGAGCGTGTCGGAGCGCGTGAAAACGGCAGAACTGCTCCACCAGATCATCCGGGACCATTCCGTGATCGTCATCGAGCACGACATGAAATTCGTCCAGGACATCGCCCACCGCGTCACGGTCATGCACCAGGGCAAGGTGCTGTCGGAGGGCTCGATGGACCATGTCCAGCACGACCCGAAGGTCATCGAAGTCTATCTGGGGCACTAGAAAATGCTGAGCGTCGAAAACCTTTCCGTCTCCTACGGCCAGAGCGAGGTTATTCACTCCGTCTCCTTCCGCGTCCAACCCGGCGAGATCGTCGCCATCATGGGCCGCAACGGCATGGGCAAGACCACGCTCATGAAGTCACTCATCGGCATGGTGCCCGCGCAGTCGGGCGGCATCAGCGTCGACGGCGCGGCGATCGAGGGGGCGGAAAGCTACGAGCGCGTGGCCAACGGCCTCGCCTATGTCCCGCAGGGCCGCATGATCTTCTCCACCATGACGGTGAAGGAGAACATCGAGACGGGGCTGACCGTCACCGGCGAAAGCACTGTCCCCGGTGACATCTACAAGCTGTTCCCCGTGCTTATCGAAATGAAGGGGCGGCGCGGCGGCAACCTCTCGGGCGGCCAGCAGCAACAGCTGGCAATCGCTCGCGCCCTCGCCTCACGCCCCAAGGTGCTGCTGCTCGACGAGCCCACGGAGGGCATCCAGCCCTCCATCATCAAGGAGATGGCGCGCACGCTGCGCCGCATCCGCGATGCGCGGGGCCTTTCCATCGTCGTCTCCGAGCAGGTCCTGAGCTTCGCCCTCGACATCGCCGACCGGATGCTCGTCATCGAGAACGGTGCGTTCGTCCACGAGAGCCCGCGGGAAGGGATCGACGAGAAGAAAGTCGCTTCCTTCCTATCCGTCTGATCCGTTCAACCAATCACAAGAGAGGAGCCACCCATGCCCGACACATTGATCAAGGTCGATCTCGCGTCTTCGCCCTACGAGAACGAGATGATCCACAACCGCTGGCACCCCGACATCCCCATGGCCTGCTGGGTTGAACCGGGCGACGATTTCCGCGTCGAGACGCATGACTGGACGGGCGGTCAGATCAAGAATGACGACGACGCTTCGGACGTGCGCGACGTCGACCTGAACCAGGTCCATTTCCTGTCAGGGCCGATCGGCGTCAAGGGCGCGCAACCGGGTGATCTCCTGGTGGTCGACATCCTCGATATCGGCGCATTCGAGAATTCGCTGTGGGGTTTCAACGGCTTCTTCTCCAAGAAGAATGGCGGCGGTTTCCTGACCGAGCATTTCCCCGAGGCGCAGAAATCCATCTGGGATTTCCACGGCATGTTTACCTCCTCCCGCCACGTGCCGGGCGTCAAATATGCCGGCCTCATCCACCCGGGCTTGATCGGCTGCCTGCCGGACAGAAAGATGCTGGAGATGTGGAACACGCGCGAGAAAGCGCTGTTCGATACCGACCCCGAGCGCGTGCCGGCCCTTGCCACGCTGCCTAATGGCGACAAGTCCGCCCATATGGGCAAACTCAAGGGCGAAGCGCGCGACAAGGCCGCCGCCGAGGGCGCGCGCACCGTGCCGCCGCGCGAACACGGCGGCAACTGCGACATCAAGGATTTGAGCCGCGGCTCCAAGATCTACTTCCCTGTCTATGTGGACGGCGCCGGACTCTCCATGGGCGATCTCCACTTCTCCCAGGGCGACGGCGAGATCACCTTCTGCGGCGCCATCGAGATGGCCGGCTGGCTGCACATCAAGGTCTCGCTGCTCAAGGACGGCATGGCCAAATATGGCATCAGGAACCCGATCTTCCGCCCCTCGCCCATCACGCCGAAATACGACGATTATCTCATCTTCGAGGGCATCTCGGTCGACGAAGCCGGCAAGCAGCATTATCTCGACGTACACATCGCCTACCGCCAGGCCTGCCTCAACGCCATCGAATATCTGACGAAGTTCGGCTATTCGCGTGCCCAGGCCTATGCCATCCTCGGCACAGCACCCGTGCAGGGCCATATCTCCGGCGTGGTCGACATACCCAACGCGTGCGCCACGCTTTGGCTGCCGACCGACATCTTCGAGTTCGACATCATGCCGGGCAGCGCCGGGCCGACGAAGTTCCTCGATGGTTCCATATCCGTGCCCTTGGCGCACGATCTCTGAGGTGGCTCGCCATGCCCTTTTACGACTACGAATGCGCGGAGTGCGGTGTCTTCACCGCGCTCCGTCCCATGGCCGCTTCGGCGGAACCCTGCGACTGCCCCGATTGCGGTACGTCCGCCCCCCGTGTCATCCTACGCACACCCAACTTCGCCCTCATGGAGCCTGGCATGCGGGCAGCACACGCCACCAACGAGCGCTCGACGGTGAGCCCGAAGAGCACCCAAGCGGGCCACGGCCCCGGATGCTCCTGTTGCTCCGCCAAGCCATCATCTCGAACCCTCACTCGACCGGACGGATCCAAGGCCTTCCCCACGGCCCGGCCTTGGATGGTAAGTCACTAGCTAGTGCCTGTCCATAAACGCGTGTTTTTCCAAATAGTTGTCGGTCATCGGCGACTTGATGCGGGGTGCAATGGGGTACTCGGCGCGAGACGCGGCGCCAAGAACGAGGCGGATGGCGTGTCGACGGCAGGTTCGCGCAAGACCGCTCGGCCGGCGGTTACAGAAGGACCGATTGAAACCCCAGGGGACACGAAGGCCCTCAGATTGACTTACCAAATATCGGACAGCTACCGTGGCCTCAAGTCATCCGTTGAGATGGACACGGCCATGTGAGCCGTCGCAACCAACCGGACGGTTGGAGCGAAGTGCCAAATTTGCGACACAACCGCCAATTCTCGCAAAGTTCTGCAAGGTTCCATTCGCGAACATCTCTCGGGCACACTCAGCTTCATCGAGCAGATCAGGTCCAAATACCCCGAATATTTCTGATTGGCCTCGTCAGCTGGTTGCGAGAACGCCACAAGCGTGACTCATGGATACAACGTAGAGGACGAGACGTTCACGACCATCATGTTCGACAACGGCGTGGTGGCTTGCCTGCATTGTGGCTGGTTCGTTCCGGAAACTCATCCCTCCAGCTTTGATTTCAGGCTCGACATTACCGGCGACAAGGGCATCGTGAACCTCGACTTTTCGAACGCGATGGTGACTTTCCACCATGCGGACGGTTCCAAGCAGCCTCTGCTGACCCAGGCACTGGTCAATGAAAATCGCACCTTTGTCAGCGCCTTGCAGCACAATAGCCCAATGCCAGTAACCGCTGATGACGGTATTGCTGCGGTCGCGATGGTCAGTGCCGCACAGCAATCCGCCCGAACAAACAAGCCCGTCGACCTTAGTACGAATAGCTTGGTGTGATGGTCTATCAGAACAACATACTGGGTCTGCTCAAAGGCGGGCTCATCGTCTCCGTTCAGCCCGTAACTGGCGGCCAGATGGATCGTGACGACATCGTCGTTGCAATGGCCTGCGCGGCGATTGACGGCGGGGCTGTGGGGCTGCGCATCGAAGGAGTGGACCGCGTTGCCAAGGTCCGGGCAGCTCTGCCCGATGCTCCAATCATCGGAATTGTCAAACGCGAACTCGACTACTCTGATGTACGAATTACGCCGTTTGAAACCGACGTCGAAAGCTTGGCCAATGCCGGTGCCGATATTATCGCGATTGACGGCACAAATCGAGAAAGACCGCGTTCGTTCTCCGCAATCTGCGCGGCGGCCAAAGCTGTCGGCCGGTTGGTAATGGCCGATATTTCAAACGCGGAAGAGGCTCACTCCGCCTTTGACCACGGGGCCAAGATTATAGGCACCACATTGTCAGGATATGTCACCGGAGCCACGCCGGAAGAGCTGATCTATCCCTCATTGCTGAACTGCGTGATCAACCATTCTTCCTGATCGCTGAGGGACGACTCAATACGCCGCAACTTTGTCGACAAGCAATCGAGGCGGGCGCGGACGGCGTTACCGTGGGTTCCGCGCTCACGAGACTGGAAGTTGCTGTCGGAGGTTTCGCCCACGCAGTCAAGGCAGCGTACAAGGAGACTCAGTGAATGGCGAATGTCACGATCAGTCATACCAACAAGGATTTTGGCTCGGTCGAGGTCCTACGTGACATAAATCTTGAGATCGAGGATGGCGAATTCCTCGTACTGGTTGGGCCTTCCGGTTGCGGCAAATCCACACTCTTGCGGATGATCGCCGGATTGGAGACCGTTACATCTGGCGAAATCAGCATCGGCGGCAACTTAGTAAATGGTGTGGCACCCAAGGATCGGGACATCGCAATGGTGTTTCAGTCCTATGCGCTTTATCCCCATATGAACGTCCGCGACAACCTGTCATTCGCTCTGCGCATCCGCAACGCGCCCGAACCAGAGATTGAAGAGCGTGTCAGATTGGCCAGCGAGATCCTCGGCCTGTCCGCACTTATGGACCGACTTCCCAAACAGCTGTCTGGCGGACAGAAGCAACGCGTGGCGATGGGGCGTGCGATTGTGCGTGATCCGCAAGTCTTTTTGTTTGACGAACCCTTGTCCCATCTAGACGCCAAGCTGCGCATCCAGATGCGCAAGGAACAAGGAACTTCACCAAAGGCTGAAAACGACGTCGATCTATGTCACCCACGATCAGATCGAGGCCATGACAATGGCCGACAGAGTCGTGGTAATGCGCGATGGAGTGATTGAACAAGCCGGCGCGCCCCTGGAACTCTATGATCAACCAGCCAATATTTTTGTGGCTGGCTTCATTGGCGCGCCCGCGATGAACTTCATCAAAGCGCGCATCGACCGCAATGGACCGGAACCACGCCTGCACGTTGGCAAAGATATGCTCCTCCCACTTCCTTCCGGTTTTGCAGGTTCGTCGGCGGACGAAGTCACACTGGGCATCAGGCCAGAGCACATTTCCATTGCTGAAGCCCAAGCCGGCGCCAAGGCAGTCGTTAAGGTCATCGAGCCAACCGGGAATGAAACCTTGCTGGAATGTGATTTCAACGGCACCAGGATCGATGTGACCCTCCGTGAGCGAACGGATACTGCACCGGGTGCGACAATCAAGTTGGCCATCGATCCTGAAAAGCTGCACATCTTCGACCCCGAATCCGGTCTACGTTTGAACGCATGACTGGCGAGCGCAATGTATCCCCTGATTTGACTGGTGCCGCGTTGGATATCGGCGGTACTAAGATTGTCGCTGCCCGCTTCGAAAGTGGCAGCGAAGTGGCACGACTGAACCGGCCAACTGATCGGGGCATGAGTGGACGCGGCCTAATCGAGACTTGCCGGGACCTGCTGACCCAAGTAGAGGCAGATTCTGAATCTCCACTGGGCGTTGCCGCCACCGGACGCGTGGCCGCATCGGGCCTCTGGTCTGCTGTCAACGCCGGAACACTGCCTCACATTGAAAATCTGCCGTTGGCGGAGGCACTGGCCAGCGGATTAGGTCGGCCGGTCTTCGTGCTCAACGATGCCGCTGCCGCGGCTTGGGTGGAAGCCCGTCATGGTGCGGCCGCAGATGCTGCGTCCATGATCTATGTCACCGTATCTACCGGTGTCGGCGGCGGCTTCGTACTCAACAACACATTGTTGACCTCAGAGAGCGGCCTCGCTGGGCATGTGGGATTCATGAGCGCCCGCAGTTCCAACTTGCCCTGCGGCTCCGGCCGGGTGGGAACGATCGAATCCATCGCCTCGGGCACCGCCATTGCCGCACGTGCCAAGGCAACCGGCCATCCCGTCACGGCAAGAGAGGTCTTTGAATCTTGGAGGAGAGGTGAATCTTGGGCGGAGAGCTTGGTTCATGACTCGGCACGCACCATCGCGGACTTGGGCTCCAGCCTACGCGCGAGTCTTGGGCTTGACTGCATGGTACTGGGTGGAAGCGTCGGTTTGTCCGAAGGCTATGGCAAACTCGTCGACCATTTTCTCGCCAAGGAGCCACCCCTCTTCCGGATCGAGACCGCGTTAGCGACCTTTCAGCATGATAGCCCCCTGCTCGGCGCCCTCTTGTTTGCCACCGAGCAATCGAAAGCCAGAAACCAATGAAGGTCCTGATCTGCGCGGATACCAAGACCGCAATCCAGCGTGCCGCTGGTCTGATGACCGCGTGTTTGAGGGAAAAGCCAACCGCCGTGTTCGGGTTGGCTACCGGAGCGACGATGGAGCCGCTTTATTCGGAATGGATCGCAACCGCCAGAACCGAGGACCTGTCATTTGCACACATGCGTACCTTTAACCTTGATGAGTATGTGGGGCTGACTGCAACTCACCCGCAATCGTATCACCACTACATGCACGAACTGCTGTTCAGCCGGGTCGACATCGATCCGACCAATACTCATCTCCCAAATGGCGCAGCACCAGATCCCGCTACGGAAGCAGAGGCCTATGAACAGGCGATCCGTACTGCGGGCGGCATTGACCTGCAATTGCTCGGGATCGGCCACAACGGGCACATTGGCTTCAACGAGCCGACGTCGAGCCTCTGCTCGCGCACGCGGGTCAAAACGTTGACGCAGAGCACGCTTGAAGCAAACGCGAAGCATTTCGACCCGGGAGAAACACCGCCGCGCTTTGCCATCACGATGGGTATCGGTACCATTCTCGAGGCTCGTGCCTGCATTTTGCTGGCGACTGGCAGCGCCAAGGCAGATGCGGTGATGCGGATGATCGAAGGGCCGCTGAGCGCGGCATGCCCTGCGTCTGCCCTGCAGTTGCATCCTGCGGCAACGATCATCCTGGATCCCGACGCCGCAGCCCGGTTGCACCTGCGTGACTACCACCAGTTGGTGCATCCTGAAGGCAGAGAACCGGTGCTCAACTCTCCTATCTGTTCGAGGAGAGAGGCAGCCAGATGACTATATTTCGCGCTGGGCGGTTATTCGACGGCGTCACGGTTCGCAACAGCCATGACTTGGTGGTCGAGGATGGGGTTGTGGCTTCCGTGCGCCCTCGTGAGTATAGCGGTTCTGAAAAGATTATCGACCTCAGCGAGAATGCTCTGATTGCCCCAGGCCTGATCGACCTGCAGGCCAATGGCGCGGCGGGGCTTCTGCTCAATGAAGCTCCCGAACTCGCCACCATTGATGCGATGTGCCGGGCGCACATGGCGGTTGGCACCACGGCCCTGCTGCCGACCTTGATCACCTCTGATCGAGAAACAACTCGCAAGGCGGTTGCTGCCGCCATCGAAGCTGCACGCAAGAGCATTCCCGGATTTGCCGGCCTTCATCTCGAAGGCCCGCATCTGGATCCCAAACGCAAGGGCGCCCACGACCCCGCGTTGATCCGCCCTATGCAGGCCGACGATCTGGAACTTTTGCTTGGAGCGGTCCGGCAATTGCCAACGCTCTTGGTCACTTTAGCGCCCGAGGCAGCAACCGGGCAGCAGATCAGAGCGCTGAGGCAGGGAGGAGCCGTTATTGCGTTGGGTCACACAAATACCGGCATCGAAGCTGCGAAGACGGCATTCGCTGCCGGTGCAAGTACGGTGACCCATCTGTTTAACGCCATGAGTCAAATCGGCAATCGAGAGCCGGGGCTCGTCGGCGCGGCATTGCAACAGGATCCGGTTTTTGCCGGGGTGATCGCCGATGGCGTCCACGTCCATCCAGCGAACATCGCATTGGCCGCCAAATGCATGACCGGCAATGCCGGCGGGGTTGTGCTGGTCAGTGATGCCATGGCCTGTTTTGGCACAACGACGACGACGTTCTCACTGAATGGCCGCAACGTTACTCGAAAAGACGGCGTGTTGCGGTTGGCCGACGGCACCCTCGCCGGCGCCGATCTCGACCTGCCCACAGCAATCCGCAACTATGCGAATATGTCAGGGCTGGGCTTGACAGCGTCGCTGACGGCCGCAACGGCAAACCCAGCCCGTGCGATAGACCGTTTCCCCGGTCTTGGTAGCCTCGAGTTCGGCCAGTCGGCAAGTTTTGTATCTCTCGATCCAAATCTGAATGTCACCGGTGTCTGGTTCAACGGTAAACCCGTGACTAGACATTGACACCAAAACTATCAGCAGAAACACCAACAATTCGCTCCCAATCTGCACTCGCCGAAATTCTCGATTTGTTTGTACTGGAAGCGCAACTGACCCGATTCTATGCAGCCAGATGGAACCAAGACAGGCCAACAAGCTCCATCGCGACTAGTTGTCTCTTGGCTCACGATGGCTGCGTACCACTGTTGGAAGACGGCGATCGCTGCTTTTAAGGGTGAATGACGCAAAAAAGAGCATCCGCCGATAACAATTCGAAACACAGGGGGCCCGACCTCGAACGCCGCACCACAAGTAAGCTACGGAACATCGTGCGTGCTTTGGCACGGATGGCTGCAAGACAGCACCATGCGGAGTCTTGTTCGGAGTTGGAAAAGACTTCAGACTCGAAAGGCTGATGTTCCGAGGATTAGACCATGCCGACCGTCGCTCTCTACGCGCGTTACTCGTCCGACAACCAGCGTGATGCCTCGATCGAGGATGGCCTGCCTCCTGAAAAGTGATCCTCCCTGAAGTAGGCTATTAAGCCGTAGAGAGGACGTTGGAATGCCCCAGAAGAAGCACAAGCCCGAAGAGATCGTCGCGAAGCTGCGCCAGGTCGATGTTCTGCTGTCGCAAGGGAAATCGGTTGGCGAAGCTGTTCGTTCGATCGGCGTGACGCAATTCACCTATTACCGGTGGCGCAAGGAGTTCGGTGGCCTGAAGGGCAACCAGGTGAAGCGTCTCAAGGAGCTTGAGAAAGAGAACGATCGGCTACGCAAGGCGGTTTCGGACCTGACGCTCGAGAAGCTGATCCTGAAAGAGGCTGCTTCGGGAACTACTGAGCCCCGCCCGCCGTCGGCGCTGCGTCGACCATGTGATGTCGAAGTTCTCCGTCTCGGAGCGCTTCGCCTGCAGGGTTCTCAGTCAGCACCGTTCGACCCACCGCAAGAAGCCCAGAGGCCGGCCGGATGAAGAGGCGCTCACCGCCGATATCATCCGGCTTGCTTCCCGGTATGGCCGCTATGGCTATCGCCGGATCACGGCGATGCTGCGATCTGAAGGCTGGACGGTGAATGCCAAGCGCGTCGAGCGCATCTGGCGACGGGAGGGGCTGAAGGTTCCCCAGAAGCAACCGAAGAGAGGTCGGCTCTGGCTGAATGACGGATCGTGTATCCGGCTTCGACCGGAACACCCCAACCATGTCTGGTCCTATGATTTTGTCGAGGGCCGGACGCACAATGGCGGGAAGTTCCGCATGCTCAACATCATCGACGAGTTCACCCGGGAGTGCCTGGCGATCCGGATCGCTCGCAATCTCAACGCGACCGACGTCATCGACGCCCTGTCGGACCTGTTCATCCTGCGTGGTGTGCCCGGCCATGTTCGTTCCGACAACGTCCTATGTCGGGAAGGATTGGCGGTTTTGGGCGTCAGGTCTCGGGGCATCTGAACGATCAGATACCCTTGGAGGCCATTGTCTGGCCGGCGCCAACCAGTGGATCGGCACCACCATCTGCACAGGTAATGGCCGGAAAGCCGATCATGCATTAAGACTGAAACTGGACCACCTCGTAGGGGCAGGCCACCCGGCGAGCTGCCAGAAAGGCGCTTGACGATATAGTCATACACCTGTGGCCCGGTGCCACCCTGCCGGACAATGAATGTGTTTCCCGCCAGCTCGGCCCAGGTAACACCCGCTCCGTCCGCGAGCGGATGGCGCTCGGGCAGCGCGGCCAGGAGCCGTTCGCTCCATATCCTCCGCGAATGACAGTCGGGAAATCCGGGAGAGCCCGCCACGAAAGTCAGATCCAACCTGTTGGCCCGAAGCCGCATGATGCTATCACGGGCGGTGCCTTCCGCGATCTCAACCTCGATACCCGGATGTTGCTCTCGATAGCGTTCGATCAGGGCTGCGAGAAAGCTGCCGGGGATGAGAGCATGGATACCGCGCGTAGCCGGCCCTGCGCTCCCCGCGCCACCATCCCAGCCGTCCTGACCGCATGTTCCAACTGGTCGATGCCGGTCGTCACTCGCTCGATGAAATGCTGCCGGGTTCCGTCAGCCGGACGCCGCGCGCGTGACGCTCGAAAAGGCGGATGCCAAGATCTTCCTCCAGAGTTTTCACGCGTGCGCTGACGCTGGACTGGCTGATGCGAAGAGCGTTCGCCGCACGGCGGAAATTAAGATGCTCAGCGACGGCAAGAGCCTGGAATCAGCGCAACCATTGGGATGCGCCGTCAAGCAACGGCAATATTTCTTCGTTATTATTTCTATTAATTATTTTTCTTGCGCATTATAAGTAACCGGTACCCGAAGAATTCAGCACAAAGCCATAGCCATACTGTCCTTTAGGTCGATCTGGCTTTGAGTTCCTTGACGATAATTCGCTCGACCATCTCATTGACCTGGATAGTCGACATTCAGCCTCGTGGTATCAGCGTCCCGTGAGCTCAACGCTGAGGGCCCTTAGTCTTCGGCGTGCTTCGGGATTGTAAACTTGGGAGGTCGCCCGGCTTTCGCGCCGGCCATCGAAGTACAGGCCGGTTGTCTTCGCACGATCTTTTCTGACAGCGAGCGTAACCACTGCTTCCGCTCCTGCATCGACGGGAGTGCTTGGTGTGATGCCGGCCTCGCGCACCATCGTGGTGTTCATGTGGGTACCGGGGTGGAGGGCGTTTGCGACGATCTTGTGCGCGTCAAGTGCTTCAGCCAGGTCGAGCGTATACATGATTTGGGCGACCTTGCTTTGCCCATAAGCGCGGTAACCGTGATAGCTGCGCTCAAGCATTACATCGTCAAAATTGATGGAGCTCTGGCCCGCAGAGGCTACGTTCACGATGCGTGAAGGCGCTTCGCCTCCGTCGGCTTCAAGCAACGGCAGCAAGCGTTCCGTCAGCAGGAAAGTAGCAAGATAATTGATTGCGAAATGAAGTTCGTATCCATCCGTGCTTTCCTGGCGTGAGCCGTTAGGCTTCGAGATTCCGGCGTTGTTGATCAGGACATCCAGGCGCGCGCATTCGGACTGTACAGCCTCGACCAATCGGAGGACATCGGCAAGTGAGGCAAAGTCCGCCTGGAAAAACCTGGCGGAGCCGCCTGCCTGTGCGATCGAGTTGACAACCGCTTCGCCGCGGCTGGCATCGCGACCATGCACCAGGATATGAATGCCCGGCCCTGCGAGCTTTTCGGCAACCCGCCGGCCAAGTCCGTCGGTAGAGCCGGTCACGAGAATGGTACGGTCTGCGGTCATAGCGTTCGCTCCATAGGATCGGATTGGATTCAAGAGCAGTTCTTTGTACAAACGGAGAGTTTCTACGCTTAATATACGTAGCATGACTACGTTTAACAAGGGGAAGTCAATCTGAGTGAGCAAATGGGGCACATCCGTTCCAAGACGGCGGAAACGGGCTGATGGCGAGCGCAATCGAGCGCAATTGATCATCGCGGCTAAAAATGCCATCGCCGAGCATGGCGCGGCGGTCAGTCTTGATCAGGTGTCGCGAGATGCCGGGGTCAGCATTGCCACACTTTACCGTCACTTCCCTTCCCGAGACGCGCTGCTTCAGGAAGTCTACAGCGAGGAGGTCGAAGCTCTGATAGGGACGGCGGAACAACTAACGGCCGATCACGACCCCGTGACGGCCCTGCGTGAATGGCTCGTGGTATTCGTGGAGTTTCTCAATACCAAGCGCGGCATGGCTGACGCATTGAGCACTTTAATCGACGGACCGGATGCCCTTTTCAGTGAGACACATGCCCGGTTGTCCTCTCCGATTTCGGCACTGGTCGCGCGGGCGACCGACACAGGTAAATTCCGGATCGACGTCGAGCCGCTCGACTTGCTCCGCGCTCTGACCGGTGTGGCAAACGTCCGACCCGATCCTGACTGGAAACAATCTGCCATTCATCTGATCGATCACTTAATCAGGGGCGCAGAGCTCGAACGCTGAGATCTGCACATCGGGAAGTTCCGTAGCGTCTCCGTAGCGGGTTCGAGACCACAGCACTCATCACAACATGGCTCGGTAAGGCATCCGGTTGAGAGATGTTATCCTGATCCGACGGTATAAGTTTGCTTTGCTGCTACAATCCCAGCCCCTTCTGCCGCCCCGCTTGCCAAGACACCGACCCGCCCTGCACGATGCCCGTGACGTCCCGGCCAAGCTGGTGATCGATGACCGGCCTCCATGGGACAAGGGTGAACTCGTGGCTCTTCTCGACCATGGCGAACTTGCCGCTGGATAGCTGCACGGTGCCGGTGAACTTGCCGCTGACGCTCTAACCATCCGCTACCGCCCGGAACGAAAGAGCTTTGCTCTCGGCTATCTCCGCGCCGACACGACCAACTTCGCGCTCGCGTAGCGTAGCGAGGAGATTGCGCCGTTAGAAGATGCGGCCGTTGTGCTGACGGGTGGCGTCACCTTGTTCGATATGATGCTCGCGGCGGCGGTCCATCGCCTTGCGCACGTCCTTGCCGAAGCCGGCCGAAGCGAGCGGATGTTCGTCAGAACGCTCAGGTTGTCGCGATGCCGTGCAGGGCGCAGATAGGCCACTGCCGTGCTCTGGCGCTCCCCGTTCCACACCGTCGCCTGGGTCACATGCGTGCCCTCCTGCTCCACACTGTTATAGTCCGCGGTATGGGCTAGGCCATATTGCCTGCCGGCTTCGAGAAATGCGTCATAATAGGCGTGATCAGCCTTGCTGCGAGTGACCCGCAACGGCCCATTCCCGCCCCGGTTCGGATCCTTGCCCCCCTCAAAATTTTCCATGCGCTTGAAGTACGGCAGGCAATCCTCGAACGCCCAGCCATCAAGGCCCTGGTCAAGCCGATGAAGCTGTCCTGACCCTCGCTCGGCTGATCGGTCGCCAGGTTCGAGCGCAAGATGGCGCGGGAACGTAAGGCGCAAAGAAAGCGCCCGGCAGACGAGGATGCGTAACTCCATCCTTGCAAGAACACGAATTACACGTATAATTCAGGTATCCCATTTGTAAGGATGCCTGTCATGCCAACCGTCGGTTCCCTCGAATTCCAGCGCAAGTTCGGCGAGTTCCAGCACCAGGCGCAGCGCGAGCCGGTAGAGATCACCCGGCACGGCCGGCGCGAGTTCGTGCTGATGTCCGCCGACCATTACGACTGGCTCCGCGCCGCTGCGCAGCGAAGCCATCGCACGGCGGATGCCGCCGATGTGGTGATCGACGCCGTGGAGCGCGCCGAGATGGACCCCGAGCACGCCCATCTCGACGACCTCCTGAAGTAAGGCGGGCAGCGTGGCGATCCCTGAACCAAAGCCCGGCCTCGTCCTCCGCTACGATTACCTCTGGACGCATGAGGCCGCCGCCGGCCAGGATCAGGGCAAGGACCGCCCGACCTGCCTCGTCGCCGCGACCGATGCGCTTGTGCGGCCCCGCCATGTGGTGCTGCTGCCGATCACCCATACGCCGCCCTCCGGCGATACGGTCGGCATCGAGATCCCGGCGAAGGTGAAGCAGGCCATCGGACTCGACGACGCGCCGAGCTGGGTGATCGTATCGGAGCACAATATCGACGAATGGCCCAATGGCGGGCTCTCGCCGGTTCCCGGCAAACAGGGCGAGTTCGCTTATGGCTTCATCCCGCCGGGGCTGTTCGCAAAGATCAAGGCCAGTTTCCTCGAACTGGCCCGCGCGAAGAAGAGCGGCGTGGTGCGCCGCTGAACCATGGAGTTTTGAAAGGACCGGCCGATGACCCGCGTTGCCCTCTATGCCCGCTATTCCTCCGACAATCAGCGCGAGGCGTCCATCGACGACCAGCTGCGCATCTGCCGCGAACAAGCGAAGCGCGACAAGTGGAAGGTGGTCGGCACCTACAAGGATGCGGGGATTTCGGGCGGGCGCGAGCATGATCCTGCGGCCCGGCATCCAGATGCTGCTGCAGAATGCACAGGCGGGTCAGTTCGACGTCGTGCTGGCCGAGGCGCTGGACCGCATCAGCCGCGATCAGGCCGATGTGGCCACATTCTACAAGCACCTGACGTTCGCGGGCGTTCCGATCGTCACCCTGGAGCAGGCGAAGCGGTCAGCGCCGCGCAAGCTGTACGGGCCACCGCAGCAGCCACAGAAGATCAGGGCCGACAGCAGTGATTTCGGCCGCCGTGCGCCGTTCAGACGGTTCTTCTTGTGACGTTCGCGCACCGCCTCGGTGACGTTCGCATATTTGTCCGCGATCTTGCCCTGGCGCTCGCGGACGGCCTGCCAGAGATCGTCATCGACGATGCGCAGTCGGGAACGTCCTTGACGATCCACTCCGAGTCCGGGTGCGTGAAACGCGCTTTCCCGTGGAGGGATCCTTGATGTAGCGCAGCCGGTTCCAGATCAGCCGGCCGATATAGAGTTCGTTGTTTACGAGGCCCGTTCCCCGCTTCACGTGCCCCGGATCGTCGTGTCGCTCCAGGGCTTGCCGTTCGGGCCGGGCACGCCTTCCTCGTTCAACGTTCTAGCGATGGTGCGGGGACCGCTCCGGCGGCGAACTCGCGAAAGATGCCACGGACGACGTTCGCCTCGCCCTCATCGATCTCCCGATCGCCGTGGACTGACGGGCGACGTTGGAGACTTGTGAAACGCGTTTTGTCGCGGTCCCAGAATACGGGACGAAGGCTGGAGATTCCTGTCTTGGAGCTTATCGATAAGGACAGCCGAATGTGGCGGCCCCAAGCTATGGAAAGCCTCAAGGAGACTTCTTTCGTTTTGCAAACACTCGCAGCCTGACAATTGCCATGATGGTCGCCGCAATGACCAGGGCGCAGAGCCCGACCCTGGATACTGGCTCCATAGTTCCTTCGATCAACAACGCGTGGACGACGCTGCCAAGCACAATCACCCCTGCGAAGGCGGCATGACCACGTCGCCATGTGTGTGCTCGTAATGGCAACCGACGTCGGAGCGCCGCCAGAAGCGCTGTGCCGAAGACCGCCCACATGGCGATTGCCCCCCAAAATGAGAACGGGGTGGGCGATGCGAATAAAAGGGCGTCGATAACATCCGGCGGGCTGGTGATCCAAAGACCTGCTACATGAGCGGCTACTGTCAGCGCCAGAAGCCCGCCAAGAATGCTGTGAATGCGCCTCCCACGCTGCGCAGGAACCCCGGGCAGGAATCCTCCTACAAGCAAGGGTTGGATGAGCAGGAGAGCCATCGCGATAACGCCTGCGAACCCGGCCGCTATGTAGACTGGATCGCGCCATGCAAGCAGAGGGCTGGCTGCGGCAGCTGTGAGGGGCACGACGACCGCAACCGCCAGGGCTACCCATATCAAGATCGCACGGGCACGGTTCATTCGCTTCCGTCAGACCGGTTGCAGGACGAAATGCACCTCAAGGCTCGTATCGTTTGCGCTCGACAGAACGGGGCGCAGGAAGACGGCTTCGAAATCGCCACTGTCATAGGCGAGGTGCCCGTGCGGCTGACCAAAGGAGGGGATGATCTGAGGCATCTCAAGGCGGAAGCGACCGCTTTCGTCGGTGAGCGTTGCACCATGACTGTGCGGGTCACGTTCGTGTCCCTCGGTGGTATGCGCCCAGATCTGTATACGTTGACCCGCGAGGGGAGCGCCGTCGCCTGCTCGGCGTACGGTGCCTGACATCCAGAATCCACCGCCGCCGATCTTCTCCACGATCGGCGCGCCGGGACGGTAGTTGTTGGATCCGCCACGCATCGAGGGCGTTGGCGCAATGTTTTGCGACCGGGCAGGAACGACGAGGGAAGAAAACCCGACCGCTACCGCGGCGGCGCCTGTGGCCAACATGGTCCGGCGGGTCAAAAGCTTGGAATGCATGGGATCATCTCCTTTCGGATTGCCGCTGTTCGACCGAGCAATAGAGCCGGACGAGACGAGACCGCGGCCGGTAGTGACGATGTCCGGCTGATGTCACCGGCACCTGCTCGGATCGCGATCCTGTTGATTTCCCAAGAGCCGAGCGGTTGCTTGTGTCGGCGTTCATCATTGCGCCGGCGCAAGTGGGACCGAGAGGATCCGATTGTCTCCTCCGCCGCGCGTGTTCGTCAGGAACCACAGATTGCCGTCGCTGCCCTCGAACACGTGACGAATGCGGCCATACTCGCCGGTGTAGTGCGCGGTGGCTACGGAGTTGCCCGTAGCGTCGATTGTTACCGACCACAGCCGCTGGCCGGTCAATCCGGGATAAAGAAAGTGCCGTCGATGTAAGCAAGCCCACTGGGTCCCATTTCCCGGGTTCCCCACTGCATGACCGGGTCTATGTAATCGGGATTGCCGCCCCGGCCTTCGACGATCGGCCAGCCGTAGTTCCCGCCCGGCTCGATGCGATTGAGCTCATCCCAGGTATCACTCCCGAACTCGGTCGCCCAGAGCTGCCCGGCGTCGTCCCACGCCAGCCCCTGGGGATTGCGGTGTCCAAACGAGTAGACGAGGGAATCGGCGAACGGATTGTCGCTCGGGATGCCGCCATCGGGAGTCATGCGCAGGATCTTGCCGCCAAGCGAGTTCAAATCCTGCGGAAGTTCAAGATTTCGGGTCTCGCCAACCGTGGCGTAGAGCATTCCATCCGGGCCGAACGCGATCCGGCCGCCATTGTGGCTGCGCCCGCCGGGTATGCCATCAAGGACGACCTCCGGATCGCCCAGCATGCCGTTGCTGTACGGCATCCGCACGATACGATTCCCCTCCGTCGTGCTATGATAGGCGTAGATCCAGACATCCGTGCCCTGTTCCAAAACGGCAAGGCCAAGCATCCCTCCGTCGCCTCGGGCTACGAAGACCCGGACACTGCCGACGGATCGCAGCGCCTCACCCGGTCGAAACGCTACGATCTCCGCTGTGCCGCGCTGGCTGACGAGCACCTCCTCGCCCACGGGCACGGCAGACCAAGGGATACTGAGCCCTGAAACGATCTCGACGGGCGTGCCCACGGGCATTACGCCCGATATCGGAGTAGCGTTTGAATTCGACGACTGGGCATGAGCGCCCGAGGGCACCACAGCTGGTGTGGCATCGATCACGATGAACGCAAGAGCGAACATCGCGAACCGAACCACGGTGGACGCTCCACTCAATGCCGCTGACCGGCGCACCTCATGTCTCAGGGGGCCAGCACCGGCGCAGTTGTCGAAATCCCGGCTCTTCATCGTCAACTCTCCCAGTTTGACGCGAAGTGGTCGGAATTACTGCAACTTTGTCTTACAAATATGCCGCACTGGTATCAGAATGTCGCAGCACGCGTCTCGCAAAGCGATCCGTTGCCGGAATTGTCCGCACCACCTCCCTCGCGATCCACCAAACGACAGGCGTAAGGTCGCAGGTTGGCGTCCCGCGCTTAGATATGAAACGCCCCGGAATTTCCGCCGGGGGGCGATCCAAAGACGGCGAGCGGTCCAAAAGTGAACAGGGTTGACCTGTCGCCGAGGGTAGCAGGTCACCGGCACTGAGTTGGCCGCGCATCATCACCCCTTCCGGGTGGACGGGGCACGCTTACCTTCGTTGTCAGGTTGGCACCGTTCATTCGGCGGGAACCGGTGTCGCCTCGTTGTGGCGTTGTGGCGCACCGATGCCTTCAATGAGGAAATAGGCCAGCGGTGTGATGAAGAGCGTCAGTATGAAGGCAAAGCTGAGCCCCCCGACGATGACGAGTCCGATGGCCATGCGGCTTTCCGCACCCGCGCCGGTCGCCATGGCCAGCGGCAGCGCACCAAAGACAGTGGCGATCGTGGTCATCATGATTGGGCGCAACCGGGTCACCGCGCCATCGAGCGCCGCCTCGCGTAAATTATGGCCACGCTCGCGCAACTGATTGGCGAATTCGACCATCAGGATGCCATTCTTGGCCATCAGACCGATCAGCAGCACGAGGCCAACCTGGCTGTAAATATTGATCGATTGTCCAGCGAGCCAGAGCGACAGGATAGCGCCCGCGAGGCCCAGCGGCACGGTCAGCATGATGACGAGAGGGGTGCGGAAGCTTTCGAACTGCGCAGCCAGAACAAGAAAGACGATGACTAGTGCGAGGCCGAAGACCATGGAGACGCCGCCGGAGGCACGCAGATAGTCTGCTGCCTGTCCGTCCCAAGCCAGAATTGCGCCGGCAGGAAGAGCGGCAACTTCTGCCTCGACCTGTGCCATTGCCTCGGCCAGATCCGTTCCCTCAACGAGATCGGCTTCCATTTCGACCGAGTGGACTCGGTCGTACCGCGTGATTGCAGGTGCGGTTGCCATGGGCGCGATCGAGGAGAAACTGGACAGCGGAACGAGGTCACCGCGCGTATTGCGCACAAGGATCGACAGAATGTCCTCGGGGTTGTCGCGATCCTCGGGTGCAGCCTGCAGCACCACCGGATATTGCCGCCCATCCGAGGCGTATTCTCCCACTGAACGCGAGGCATAAAGCGCCTGCAATGTTTGGGCAACAATCTCGGCGTCAAGTCCGAGGTCCTGTGCCCGTGCCCGGTCGACCGAAAGCGTAGCGCCTGGCTGGTTGGCCGCATAGGAGGCTTGGAGTCCGCTCAGGCCTGGATAATCTTCAAGTCCGGTCATGAGCGCATCTGACCATGCAGCTGCCCGTTCGATATCAGGTCCGCCAAGCATGAACTGCAGACCACCGCGTCCGCCGCCAATGCCGAGGCCGCCTGAAGGCCGAATAGCGGTGGCCGCCGCGGCAATCTGATCGAGTTGCGGCCGCAGCTCCGAGATCAGGTCGTTGACGGAGGTGCGGCGCTCGTCCCACGGGACAAGGTTTACGAAGATCATCGCTCGACGCAACTCACCCCACATGCCGACGATCGAGGTGATGTTCGACACGATCCCTTCCGTGCGCAGCGGTTCGAGCATGGCCTCTATTTGACGTACCGCCCCGTCGGTGTAGGCCAGATTGGCGCCTTGTGGCGCGGTGACATAGATGCGGAACTGGCCGCGATCCTCGTCCGGTGTCAGTTCCCGCGGCAACTCGCGCCAGATCGCGAAGGCGGCGGCGATAGCGAAAGCGGCGAGCGCCAGGATCGGCACCGGCCGGGCGAGGACAAGGCTGAGACTGGCGCGGTAGCCATTCTCAATCCGGTTGATCACCACCCCAACGACACGAGCAAGGCGGCCGGGCTTTTCCTCACGAGGCAGCAACCGAGCAGCGAGCACCGGCGAAAGCGTCAATGCCACGAACCCCGAGATAGCCACAGCCACGGCTAGGGCAATGCCAAATTCACCGAAAAGCTGGCCGACCTCGCCCTCCATGAACGAAACAGGCAGGAACACTGCGACCAGTACAGCGGTGGCCGCCACAACAGCAAAGTTTACCTGATTGGCACCACGTCGCGCGGCCTCGACGCGGGACATGCCCATGGCGCGATGACGCTGGATATTCTCAAGCACGACGATGGCATCGTCCACGACGAGGCCGATCGCCAGTATGAGGGCGAAAAGCGTCAGGATATTTATCGAGAAGCCGAGCATCCACAACGCCACGGCCGCACCGAGAATCGATATCGGAATGGTCACCACGGGGATCAGTGACAGCCGTGCCGAACCGAGAAACAGGAAGATCACTGCAGTTACCAGCAACACGGCCTCGCCGAAGACATGCAGCACCTGACGTATTGAGCTTTCGATGAAGACTGCCTCGTCCGTCGTCACCTCGATGGCCATGCCTTCGGGCAGTTGGGATCGCATCACCTCCAGCTCGGCGTGGACGCGGTGCGAAATATCGACTGTATTGGCCTGGGCCTGCGGCTGGATGCCAATGCCGAGGGCCGGACGCCCATCCGAGCGGAAAAAGCTCTCGGTCTGTTCCGGTCCTTCTTCGATGCGCGCGACATCGCCCAGGCGCAGCGGCCGTCTGCCGTCGCTGCGGATTACGATCTGTTCGAACTCTCCCACTGTGGTGAAACGGGTGCGGGCCAGAAGCTGCAGCTGTCGCGACGGCGTCTCGATCTCGCCCGCTGGCAATTCGATGTTGTTTGCCTGAAGCGCGCCGACGATGTCGCTCGTGGTCACGCCAAGCGCCGCCATGCGCCGGGGCTCAAGCCAGATCCGCATCGCCGGCGACCGTTCGCCGAAGATGGAAGCATTGGCCACGCCGGGAAGCCGGGCCAGCCGGTCCACAATATAGCGGTCGGCGTAATCGGAGAGCTCGAGGGGTGTCATCGCAGGATTGGTGAGGCTCAGCCGTACCACCGGATCCCCCTCATCATCGTTTTTCTCGACCTCGGGTGCCGTAGCCTCTTCCGGCAGGTCGTCTGCCACGCGATCCACCGCAGTACGCACATCGTTAGCGGCAGCATCGATGTCACGAGAGGGATCGAACACCAGAACCGTACGCATGCTGCCACGTTCGGATTCCGAATACATGCTTTGCAGCCCGGCTATGCCTGCGACGGCGCCCTCGACGACCGACGTCACCTGAGCGTCCACCACGTCGGGCGCGGCCCCGACATAGTCGATATTGATCGTTACCTCAGCGGTATCCACCTGCGGCAGTTCGCGTACCGGCAGCTGCGTGAGCGCCACTGCGCCGATCAGGACGATGAGCAGATTGACGACCGTGGCGAATACCGGCCGGCGCAGCGACAAATCAGGAAGTGTCACAGCCGGACCTTCGCCAGATCGGCGCCCGTCGCGGGCTGTGGAGCGACTGCCATACCGTCGGACAGACGGTGCAGGTTGTCGACGACCACCTCGTCCGCGCTATCCAAGCCGGAAGTAACCTCGACAAGACCGTCCCGGCTCTGGCCTGTTTCAATCTCGACCTGCCTGGCTACACCATCTTCGACGGTAAAGATGGTCGTTCGGGGCCCCTCGACCGTCAGCGCCCGCTCGGGCACGGCGGGGCGTTCACGGCTGTCAAGGACGATGGCGACTTCCATGAACATGCCCGCTCTCAAGGCCCCGTCGGCGTTGTCGATCCGCGCGCGCAGTGCTAGCGACCGGGTGGCGGCATCAATGCGGGTATCGAGAGCACTGATCTCACCGCGAAAGATGCGATCGGGCCAAGCAGCCGAACGCATCTCGACACGGAGACCGGGGTGCAACTCCGGATATGCTTGTTCCGGCACTTGGAAATCGGCTTCGATCACGGACAGATCATCCAGCGTAGCAACAATCGTGGTGGTATCGACGAGTTCACCTTTCGTCAGATCGCTCAGTCCGACGACACCTTCAAAGGGTGCGCGCAAACTGTGGTTCTCGAGCGCCTCGCGTGCCAGATCGCGTTCGGCCTCGGCACGCTGCAGCGCCGCCTGTGCGGCTAGGTGTGTGGCCTCTGAGACGTTGCCGCTTTCGTGCAATAGGTTCTGCCGCGCAGCTGCTGCACGCGCTTCCGTCAGCGTCGCCTCGGCGGACTTCAGAGTTGCGCGCGCCGCCCCGTCGTCAAGCCGCAGAAGCAGGTCCCCTTCGGTGACCCTGGCGCCGGGTGAGATGGCAAGCTCGACGACACGTCCTGCGGCCTCGGGATGCAATTCGACCGCGCGGATGGCGCGGGTGGTGCCAACGGCATGGATCGTGTCCGTGAACGCCATCTCGCGTGGAGAAACGATCGCGACCGCGAGCGCGGCCTCGCCTTGCGCGGCCTGGGCTGGTTCCGGATGGGGAACGAGCATGGCCCCGGTCAGCACGAAACCCGCAATGCCGGCCGCAGCTATCAGCACAAGCCCGATTATGATTTTCAGTCTGCGCATTTCTTTGGCTCTTGGGATACAGAACGCACGAGGCTGTCCACGGTGGTTCACGGAACCCGAACAGAACTGGTTTTTCTTTGGTCATCTTTGCTGCATCGCAGCATGGGGAGGGGGTGGTCGGCTAGAACCGTAGGCCGGATGTTTCACGCTGATATGCCGTGGGACAGCCAATTTGTCGCAAAGTGTCTCAACTTGTTATCAGCTCAATTACAAAGCTTCGACTTGACACTCGCTTCTCATCGAATGCTGCGGGAACAACTATATTGAGGACGGCTATGGGCTCATCGACGCCAAGATTGGCGCGCTACGGGCCCGCGCACATGACGACCGGCACGTGGTCAACAACTCGCTCAGCACCCATACGGCACTCTGCGAAATGCTGGAGAAGGGTGAAACCGAGGCGTTTTGCGCCTTGCTGGCACGCCATGTCGACAATACGGGGCGCGATTACCGGGCCTAGCTTGCGCGTCAGAGCGAGGATGCAGCGTAAGAGGCGCCGTTTCTACCGCGCGCCGAAGCTCCGGGTGCCGCCGAGATCGAAGGAAAAGGATCGGCGTAAGCGGCTTGACCTTCACCTGACCACCAGTGCTGGAACCGCCCAAATCGAGCGAGACCGTGAACGTCCTGCCCCGAGAGTGGAGCCATCGACAAAAAAGTGCCCTTCAGGGGCGCGCGGCAGGAAGGTCGTCACCACGAACCCCAACACCGCGCGGCCCTGCCCGCACGATTCAAGCTTCATCAGTTCGAAACCAGATCCCGGGCAACGGCAAAGGCAGCCCGGATGGCACCAACGTCGGCCCGCCCCTTGCCGGCGATGTCGAACGCTGAGCCATGGGCCGGCGTGGTCAAGGGCAGCGGCAGACCACCGTGGACGGTGACGCCGCGATCGAAACCGAGCAGCTTCAGGGCGATCTGGCCCTGGTCGTGGTACATCGTGACCACCGCGTCGACCTCGCCGCGCTGCGCCTTCAGGAACACGGTGTCCGACGGCAGAGGGCCCTCCACCGCGAGTTTCTCCGCGGCGAGTTCGCGCACCGCCGGCGCGATCACGTCGATCTCCTCGCGGCCGAAATTGCCGCCATCGCCCGCGTGCGGGTTGAGCGCCGCCACCGCGATGCGCGGGCGGGCGTAGCCGGCCCGCCGCAGCGTCCGGTCGATCAGACGGACCGATTTCCTGATGCCGTCCGCGTCGATATGGTTCGCTACGTCCCTCAGCGCGATGTGACTGGTCACCCGGCCAGTCCACAGACCGTCGACGGTGTTCAGTTCCGAGACATGGCCGCGCACCCCCAGCAGGTCGGCGATGTAGTGCAGTTCGCCCGAATGGCCGATGCCGGCCATGTGCATCGAGGCCTTGTTGAAGGGCGCGAAGACGACCGCATCGATGACGCCCTTCTGAGACAGCCTCAGCGCCTCGTCGAGAACCCGAAGCGTCGAGCGTCCCGAGGCTTCCGTGTTCTGCGCGACGATCAACTCGCCCGGCACGATCGTCTCCATCCGGTGCAGGGCGAATCTGTCAGCGCCGGTCCAGTCGCCTTGCGTAGCATCCAGAGGCGTCAGCGGATGGGAAATCTCGGCCTGCGCCTGCCCTAGCTCGAACACGTGCTGGTCGCCGATCAGCAGAACGTTAGCCCCCTCGACGATGTCCTCGGAGAGCAGCCGGGCGACGATCTCGGGGCCTATGCCGCTGGGGTCGCCGGGGAGAAGTCCTATTCTGGCCGACATCATGCTCTCCTGTCCCTCATACTTGGCCCGGTCAGCGGACCCTGAGACCGTCCTCGTCGAAAACGCGCACCGCGTCCTCGGCCGCTCTGATCGCTACCGGCTGGCCGGGAGAGAAGATCTCCCGCCCGCGATACTCGACCGAGATCGGCGTGCCATTGACGAGGGTGATATGAACGTACTGCGTTCCGCCCAGATATTCCGACAATTCGACGGTTCCCGACAGCACCTCTGCCTTGCCCTGATCCGCCCCTTCAGGCGTGACGGTCAGGTTCTCCGGCCTCAGACCGATATTCACCCGGGTTCCCGCCGCGGGCGACGCGGACAACGCCACGCGAAAGGCCTGGGAGCCAATGCGTGCCTGCGTCCCCTCCCAAATCGCGGGCACGAAGTTCATCCGGGGTGATCCGATGAAGCCGGCGACGAAGGCGTTGTCGGGATTCTCGTAGAGCTCCTGCGGCGGGCCGACCTGCTCGATCCGCCCGTCGCGCAGGACGACGATCCGGTCGGCCAGCGTCATCGCCTCGGTCTGGTCATGGGTGACATAAATCACCGTGCTGCCGAGCTCGCGGTGCAGGCGCGCGATCTCGACCCGCATCCCCACGCGCAGCTCGGCGTCGAGGTTCGACAAGGGCTCGTCGAACAGAAACGCAAGCGGCTTGCGCACGATGGCGCGGCCCATGGCGACGCGCTGACGCTGCCCGCCCGAAAGCTGCGACGGGCGGCGGTCCAGGAGGGGCTCGATCCCCAGCACCCTGGCGGCCGCCTCGACCTGCTCGGCGATTTGCCTCTTGGGCGTCCGCGCGATGGACAGCCCGAATGCCAGGTTCTCGCGCACGGTCATGTGCGGGTAGAGCGCGTAGGACTGGAACACCATCGCGATCCCGCGGCGCGACGGGTCGCGGTCGGTCACGTCCTCTCCACCGATGAAGACATCGCCCGAGGTCACGTCCTCGAGCCCCGCGATCAGCCGCAGCAGGGTCGACTTGCCGCAGCCCGAGGGGCCCACGAAGACACAGAACTCGCCGCTCTCCACGGACAGGTCGATCCCGTGGATCACGTCATGCGCGCCGAACGACTTGCGCAGCCTCCTCAGTTCGATCATGCCCGCCCCCGTTTCGGCCGACAGGCTCCCGATCATCGTGTGCGTATCCATACCAGCATCTCTCCCGGGTCCCGGTTGTCCCAAAGGAAATAGGGCACAAAGGTGCCAAGCACCGTCTCGACGCGGGGCGGTGCCGCCTTGTAAAGCGCCCTGCCCCAGCCCTCGTGCGTTTCCTTCCCGACGGGCACCCTGATCGCAACCGCTCCACCGAGTTCGTCCATCTTCGACGTCTCTGCCCTCTCAAAGCCGCCGTCGAGCAGGATCGTGTCCAGCGGCGTGTCGTTGTCCGTTTCTTCCATGCAATAGACCAGCGGCCCGCGCGTCAGCGCCGTGCGGCCGCGGTCGGCGCGGATGCGCGGGTCGGCGCGCAGGGCCGTGACCGCCATCGGTAGATCGAGCGTCACGCTGTCGCCATGCGACCACTCGCGGTCGATCGTGACGTAGCCGCTCCTTGAGGCCGAGCTGAGGTCGACCGCCTCACCGCCCACACTGACGGAGGGGTTCGCGCACCAGCCCGGCAGCCGCAGGGAGAGCGCGAAGCGGCGCGGCGTCTCGGTACCGATCTTCAGGACGACGCGGCCGTCCCATGGGTATTCGGTCTCCTGCTCGATGCTGACTCTGCCACCGCCAAGAGTGAACGTCGCTCGGTTGGCGCCGTAGAGGTGGACCGCCAACGCATCGTCGGCGACGCCGTACATGTAGGTCCCGATCGAGGTGACCGCGCGGGCGATGTTGGGCGGACAGCACGGGCAGCGATGCCACTCCCAGCGGTGATGACAGCCCCGGCTCTCGAGCGGGTTCTCGTAGAAGAACCGGTCGCCCTCGACCGACAGGCCCGACAGCGCGCCATTGAGGAAAGCCGTCTCCATCACGTCGGCATAGACCCGGTTCGGCCCGCGTCCCAGCATCCGCGATGCCCAGAAGGCGAGCGCGATGGCTGCGCAGGTCTCGGCATATGCCGTCTCGTTGGGTAGATGATAGGGGTCCGAGAAGCCCTCGTTGTGCTCCTCGGGCCCGATCCCACCGGTGACGTACATCTGCCGCTCGGTCAGATCCGACCAGAGCATTTCGAGCGGTTCGGTCAGGCTGTTGTCGTGGAACTCGGTCGCCACGTCCGCCATGCCGCAATAGAGGTACATCGCCCGGACGGCGTGACCCACAACGCGGGTCTGCTCACGCACGGGCAGGTGCGACTGGCTGTACTCGTGGGTACCGTGGACGAAACCGTCGGGTGAGGCGCCGCGGCGCTCGGCCTCGAGGTCGAAATAGTGCGGTTTCCGGCCGCGCACGTCGATGAAGAACTTCGCCAGGTCGAGATAGCGCTGCTCTCCCGTCTCGCGGCCGAGCTTGATCAAGGCGAGCTCGATTTCCTCGTGCCCGCAATAGCCCTGCATCTTGTCGGCGCCGGGGCCGAAGCGCCGGTCGATCAGGTCGGCATAGCGGATCATCACGTCGAGGAACTTCCGCTTGCCTGTCGCCTGGTGGTAGGCCACGGCGGCCTCTATCAGGTGGCCCGCGCAATAGAGCTCGTGACAGTCGCGCAGATTGGTCCACTCCCGGCCCGGCTGCATCCTCAGATACCAGGAGTTGCAGTAGCCGTCCTCGCGCTGGAGCGCGGCAAACATGTCCACGATCTCGTCCACCCGCGCCTCGAGCGCCGGGTCCGGCTTGCGGTGGATGGCATAGGCTGCGGCCTCGAGCGCCTTTGCAACATCGGAGTCCCAGAACATCTGCGTGGTGACGGTCGGCTCCTTGCCCTCCTTGCGGTGGAACGGCAGGCGCTGCCTGGGGACGGGGCGCGTGGGGTCGATCTGCTCGAACATCCCCGCCTCGGCGCAGCGGTCGAGCAGGATGTGCACCGTGGTCGAAGCCACGGCATCCGCCCGCTCGCCCCAGAAGCCGCGCAGTTCGACATCCGGGATCGCTGGCGGTCGGAACTGTAGTTGCGATACGTTGGTCACGGCATTCACCTGGTTTTTCCTTTCAGGTCTGTATCGCGCTGTCACTTGACGGCTCCCGCGGTCAGCCCGCGCAGGTAGTAGCGTTGCAGCGTTACGAAGAGGATCAGGCAGGGCACCATCATCACGGTGACGCCGGCCTGCACCGCCCCCCAGTCGACCGAGCCGTAGTTGCCCGAACGGACGGCGGCGATGAGGATGGGCAGAGTGTAATTGTCCTGATCGGTCATCAGGACCAGCGCGGCCAGGAACTCGTTCCAGGCCGCGAGGAAGGCGAAGATCGCGACCGTCACGACGCCGGGTAGCACCAGGGGCGCCATCACCCGCATCAGTACGGTGAAGACCCCGGCTCCGTCGACCCGCGCGGCCTCTTCCAACTCCTTCGGAATCCCGTCGAAGGCGTTACGCATCATGAAGACGGAAAAGGGAAGCTGCAGGGTGGTGTAGATCAAGATCAGCCCGAACAGCGTGTTCTGAAGCCCGACCTTGGCCAGGATCAGGAACAGAGGTGTCAGGATCGACTGGAACGGGATCATGATCGTCGAGATGATCAGCACGAATAGCAGGTTCTTCAGCGGGAATGAGAAGCGCGAGAAGCCGTAGCCTGCGAAGAAGCTGACCACGACCGACAGCGCCACGGTGGCCACCGACACGATCACGCTGTTGGCGGCATGGGTCCAGATGCCCGACCCGACGCTGCCCAGCACCTGATAGCTGTCGGTGCTGAAGCCCGTGGTCGGCCAAGGCGGCAGCGGCGGGCGCCGCGCCTCGGCTGTGGGCTTGAGGCTGGCCGCCACCGCCCAGAACAGCGGCGCAAGGAAGATCGCCGAGATGGTCACGCCGACCAGGTGCCGGGTGATCCGCTCGGCCAGCCTGCGCTGCCGGCGGCGTGGCGTGGCCGGTTCGGCGGTGTCGGTCATCTTGCATCCCTCGGGTCCCGCAGCAGGCGGAGTTGCACCGTGCTGATGATGACGAGGATGACGAGCAGAACGATCGACAGCGCCGAGCCGTAGCCGAGGCGGAACGACACGAAGGACTGCGTGAAGATCCAGTAGACCGCCGTCAGCGTCTGGTTGCGCGGCCCCCCGCTCGAGATCAGATAGAACTGGTCGAAGGCGAGCATCGACCCGGCCACCGATAGCGTCAGTGCCAACGCGATGGTCCTGCGCATGAGCGGCAACGTGATCCGCCGGAACCGCTGCGACGCTGACGCGCCGTCGATGCGGGCCGCCTCCAGGATGTCGGAGGGCACGCCCTGCAGGCCGGTCATCAGGATCACCATCGTCAGGCCGGCGGTCTTCCAGACCACCATGATGATGATCGACCAGAACACCCCGTTATAGCTCGCTAGCAGGTTGAACCGACCCTCGGTGATGCCCAGTCCCTGCGCGGCCGGGCTGAAGAGCCCGTTGTCCACGTGCATCAGCCAGACCCACAGCAGCGCGGCGGATCCGAAGCCCACGACGACGGGCAGGAAGACCGCGGTCCGGTAGAAGCTGTTCGCCCGATTCGGCTGCTGCACGAACAGAGCCAGCGGAAAGGCCACCGCAAAGATCGCGATGGTCACCACCACCGTGTAGTAGATCGTGAAGCCCAACGCGTCCCAGAAGCGGCTGTCCGACCACATGCGCACATAGTTGTCGAGGCCGATGAAGCGCGGCTCGCCCATGAGCGGCCAGCGATGCAGCGACATCCAGGCGGCGCTGCCGAGCGGAATGAGGAAGAAGACGACAACGAGAAGGATCGCGGGGCTGACGAAGAGAAGCCCCGCCACCGAGCGGCGCAGTCTCTTGCGGCGGCCGCTCCGCCCGCGGTCGCGCACGCCAATGCCGGCGACCTCCGCTTCCTGGGTCGTGATGCTCATGATGGTGTTCCGGACTTTGGGGCAGTGGGCGCGGCCCGCAGCGTTTAAACGTAGGGGCTGCTCGAGGTCTGTCAGTAGTCCGACATGTCGATCATCGACTGCATCTCCTCCTGCAGATACTGGAAAGTGCCATCGACGTCGTCGGTGTAGAAGATCTCGCCAATGAAGGTGCTCCAGGGGCTCGTGGACGAGTTGATCAGGTCGTTGTAGATCGGCGTTCCCGGCGTCTTGCCGTTCGCCATCGCCTCGGTCGCGGTGGCGTAGCGCTCGTCGAGGCCTTCCAGGGCCTCTTCGGCCACGGCGCCGTTGACCGGAATGCCGGTCGCTCGGGCGAGGATCCTCTGCCCTTCGAGCGAGTACATGAAGTCCACCCATTCTCGGACCGGCTCCATGTCCTCGATTCCGGCGGTCACGACGAAGTTGTCGCCGCCCGCGAACGAGGAGAACCCGCCCTCCTCGCCGGGAATGAAGCCGACGCCGTAGTTCAAATCCGGATAGTCCGCCTTGAGCGCGCCGATCGCGAAGGCACCGGAGAGTTGCAGGCCGATGTTGCCCCCGGCGAAGGCCGCCAGGAAGTTCACCCCGTTATCGGTCTGTGCGCCGGCCGGAACGAGCCCGTCCTCGATCATTCCGCGGTAGAGATCGACCGCCGCCCGCATTTCGGGCGTGTCGAGCGTGGCCGTCCTGGCATCGTCGGAGAACAGTTGCCCGCCCGAGGCCCAGACCATCGGCAGGAAGGTGAAGGCATTGCAGCCCGGGCAGGTACCTGCGTAGTAGAAGCCGTGGATGTCCTCGCCCAGCGCGTCGATCGCGGCGGCATGCTCGGCGATCTCGGCGAAGGTGGTCGGCGGGCTCTCGGGGTCAAGCCCGGCCTGCTCGTAGAGGTCCTTGTTGTAGATCACCAGCGACGCGTCGGCGCCCATGGGCAGCCCGTAGATCTTGCCCTGATACGTGCCGACCTGAATGTGGGCGGGCGACAGTTCGTCGAAATAAGGCAGGGACTGCGCGAACTCCGTCAAGTCCTCGAGCTGCCCGGCCGCGGCGAAGGCCTGGGTGTAGACCAGGTCGATTGACAGGATGTCGGGCGCCGAGCCGCCGGCAGCGGCTGTGGCATACTTCTGCACGAGTTCCGAGCTCGGCACGATCTGCAACTCGATCTGGGTATCGTGGCTCTCGTTGAACACCTCAATCATCTCGGGAAGGAACACTGCAGTGTCGTCCCGCCCCCAGATGGTCAGCGTCTCCTGCGCCGCCAAGGGCGATGCGGCCCCCAACAACGCGGCAATCGTCAGTCCGCTAGTCAGTTCTTTCATGGTTTTTCTCCTCCTCAATTGTATCGCCCCGGTCAGCCGACCGGCCCGATCGTCGATGCCCTGCGCACCAGGGTGCAGGGCAATCGGGTCGTCCCTTCCGCCTGGTGCTCTCCCGCGATCATGCGCATCAGGGTGAGCCCCACCTCCCGGCCGAGTGCGGGCAGGTTCATGTCGATCGAACTGAGCGGTGGCCGGGAATCCTCGGCCAGCACGTGCCAGTTGTCGAAACCAATCACGGCGACCTGTCCAGGGACCGCGATGCCGCGTTCGCGCAGGGCGTCGACCAGCCCGTGCCCGATTTGGTCGTTGCCGCAGAAGACCGCGTCGGGCCACTCGGCCTCGGGCCTGCCGTCAAACAGCTCGGCCACGGCTGTGTGCCCCCAGCGCTGGGACCAGTCGCCGTTGAGGACCGCCATATCGGATGCCAGACCGTGCGCGGCGAGCGTCTCGCGCCAGGACGCGGCCCGCTCCCGCACCACGCGGAAGCGCTCGGGCCCGGTCACGTGAGCGATCCGCCTGCGGCCGATCTCGATGAGATGGGTGACCGCCAGCCGCGCCCCTTGCTTTTCGTCTGGCGCCAGCGTGACCCCGTGCTCGGGACCCTGGCTGAGCGCGTAGACAATCGGAACGGGCACGCCGCTTAGATCGATATCGGGCAGACGGTCGACCCGCCGGCCCGAGATGATGAGCCCGTCGACCCGCTTCTGCAGCAATGCGTCGAGATGCGTGGCACCGAGTTCGGGCGGTCCGTCGATGGTGCAGAGAAAGACGGACATGCCGTGGGCGATCAGCCCCTCCGTAACCCCCGCCATGAGCGGCAAGCTGAAGCGGCCGTAGGTGTCGTCGGTCAGTAGCCCGACTGAGGAACTGCGGCTGGACTGCAGCGCTCGCGCCATCGCGTTCGGGCGAAAATCGAGCCTCTTGGCCGCGTCGAGGACGGCCTTCCGAGTCTCCTCCGACACCCGACCTGTGGCGTTCAGGACCTTGGAAACAGTGGCAGTCGATACCCCCACCGCATTGGCCACGTCGCGGATCGTCACGCGCAAGCCTCCACCCTGGTCCCTCATCGATTCCTCTCATGAGTAATCGTTTAACCACTACATCAAAGTTGGCGATTCGACAAGGGTAAACGTTTAATCTACCGCAAGCAGCTTTGGTTGAGCGTGAGAATGATGACATCCCGGTAGGCCTGACCACGTCATTGCGCCGACGGCGCGTCGCCGAAAATTGCGGCACGGGAATTCGCTGGTAACCGTGTGCTGGCCTTCGACTTCACACAGGACAAATGGGAGGTGCTCGGCGAGTGCAACCGCCAGCAGCGCAATTTGCACATGCCCTGCTGTGGCGCCAAGTATTACTGTTGCGCCGCTCCAAACTGGGTACTCAGTTCTTTGCCCACAAACGGGTCGGTGCCTGTGTTACCGCGCCGGAAACAGAGGTGCACCTGCGCCTCAAGCAACTTGCGGTCGTAGTCGCCCGCTTGCGGGGGTTGGGATGCCGAGACCGAGGTTGCCGGCCGTGGCGCCAACGGAGAACCTTAGTGCGCTGACATGCTCGCTTGGAGGTGATGACGCCCGGATTGCTATCGGGATCCAGTGGTCCAGCCAGACCAGGGAAGAGACCCTGCGCCGGCAAGAGCGGTATCGCCAGTCCGGCAGCCTGTCGAGCTTCAGGGTCATTGCGGTGCCTCCCGCGGCCCATAGAGCGCAGCATCTCCACCACCGAGGAGGGCGATCGTCTGCTGGTCAGGTTACGCCATGCCTTCGCAGAGATCGCGGCGGCAACCGAGGAACTCGACGAGCGCAGGGCGCGGCCGACAGGCATCGTAAAGATCATCATGCCGCGGATTGCTTATCGCGATCTTATGGAGCTGCTGCTCCCCAACTTTCACGCTGCCTATCCGGACGTCGTGCTCGAGATCCATCTCGACGACGCGATAACCGATATCGTGAGTGAGGGATATGATATCGGGCTCCGGCTCGGCGAATATCTAAACCCCGAAACAGTCGCCTTTCCCGTCGGGCCGACACTTCGTCAGATTGCTGTCGCCTCCCCAGCTTATGTCGCCGCGCACGGCACCCCATCGCATCCGCGCGATTTGGCCAATCATCTCTGCATCAATTGGCGTCCGCATCGTGGTGATGCACCCTATGCTTGGGAATTCTCGAAAGACGATGAGCAGATCATCGTCGCGGTGCGCGGACCGCTTACGTAAATGACCGCGAGCTTGCGGTGCGCGCAGCGCGGCTGGGGCTGGGCATTGCGCTATGGGTCGAGCATCGTGTCCGGGATTGGATCGCGTGCGGGGAGCTTGTGTCGCTGCTGGAGGATTGGTCTGCGCCTTATCCCGGTTTCCACGCCTACTACTATCGTGACCGCCACATGAGCCCCGCCACGCGGGCGGTACTGTCGTTCCTGCGCAACGCAAGTCGATCATCGATCCGGAGCGCAAGCGAGCCCTATCGAAGCTGACAGAGGGAAGCAGCGACTCGTTCTGGTCGGAATTGGGTGCATCTGATACCGAGATCGTCATTCGCATCGGCACCCACTGCCACTCGTCGCGGTGCGGCTCATACAATGCAAGCTTCCGGGCAGCGGTCCCGGCGGGCAATCGAGGCCTTACCATCGACAGGCGACTGGGCCATGTCGCTCGCACCGCGGCCAGGTTGGCCTCGACGCTCGACGGCTGGTCTTTGTTAACGAGACCTGGATCAAGACCAACATGGCGCCGCGGCGCGGCTGGGAGCTGACGAGTAGCGGAGATAGGCGGCAGCGGACCTCTGCTATCATTACCGCCGCGATAACGGCTGGATAGATTGAAGGTCCACGGGCGCGGTCGTTCCTTCTCGGATCCAGTTCTTAATCTCACAACAACCTGCCCGCGCTGCACACGATCTGCACACACCAAGTCGTAAGTAGATGATACATAAAACTTTCCGCGTAATCCATTCATGCGGCGCGACGGAAAAGACTTCCCTTTATGTTCAATGGTTTATGATACATCTCAACGAGATCAGATCATGAACGCCGTGCATTAAGTTGGACCAAACCGCACGGGTTTGTACGCTGTTTGATCGATCTGTGCACGGAAATCGCACGGATTGAAAGGACTGCGCTTTGTGGGCCTTACTTCAGCCGTCGCCCTGGAACCATACTATTGTATGACGAGATGATTGACTGATTCTAAGACGGCCTATATCGTGCCGCTCCGTTGGTTTTCCGCAGGAATGCCGCAGCCAGACGAGTGGAGGAGTGGAGATGGTTTTAACAAAATTGCTACGGATGCTGGTGCCGGTGGCGCTGATTGCCGGCTCAACCGTTGCTGTGCCTGCCCAGGAGGCGCTGGGGGATCCGAGCTGGAATTATGACCTCGTTTTGGGCGGCGGCTCGGCGACTGGTAATTCCAAGATCCTGGCAAGCGCGCTTGGCAAGATCGTCACGGAGAACGTGGAGGGCGTCCGCGCTTCGGGGGCGGTCGTTCCGGGTTTCGACGCCGAGAGCGTGATCCACACCCATAACGGCACCATGCATGGCGGGGTGGGGACGCCGCTGGTCATCACGAATGCCACACAGGGGGTGGCGCCGTTCCCCTCCGACGGTGTCGACGTCAAGTTCTGGTTCGCGCACAACGAGGTGCCGCTCAACATCCTCGCGCAGAAGGACGCGGGCATCACCAAGATTAGCGAGCTCGCCGGCAAAACCGTGGCGCTCGCGCCGCCCGGAACCTCGAACTACCTCTTCACCGAAATCATCCTGCAGGCACATGGGCTCGAGGTCAGCGATCTCAATGTGCGCACCATGGATACTTCGGAGGCCATCAACCAGCTTCAGAACGGCAGCGTGGACGCGATCTCCTATGTTCGCGACTACAGCGGCGCGATTCTAGAACTTTCCACCGCGCGCGACATTGTGTTGCTGCAGCCCGAGAAGGAAGCGCTGGACAAAATCCAGCAGCGCATCCCCTGGGCCGGTCCGAAGAAATGGCCGTTCGTCGATGATTACCCCAATCTCGAGGTGCCGGGGGAGGCTCTCGTGTTTGTCTCGCCGGAATTCATGTTCCTCGACGGCGACCTTGAAAACGAGCTCGTCTACGCCATGACGAAGGCCGTCTGGGAAAACATCGAAGAGGTGCGGCGCAGCTCGCAAGTCTTCGCCGAGGTGAATCTCGAGGGGGCCCTGTCCGGTGTGCCGATCGAACCGCATCCCGGCGCGCTGCTCTACTACCGGGAGATGGACGTCCCCGGTTGGGAGCAATATGCGGATTTGATTCCCGAGCAGTAGAACAGAGCCAGGAATGGTCTTTCTCGGGACGCCGTCCGGCGATGGCGTCCCACGGATATGTTGGGGCCGACGGAGAAGGTGATGTCCGGCACGGGGAGCGGCAAGATCGAGATCGCCGAGCAAAGCGGTGCAAGGGACTACGAAGGCTATGGAGCGTTGCGCAAGATCGTCGTCAGCGCCCTGTCTCTTTCGTTGTTCCTTTATCCATTCGTAACCGGGATGCTGAGTCACCCCCCTGCGCTGGTTTTCCGACCCACCTATCTCGCGCTCATGCTGATTCTGTGCGCACTGGTTCTGCCGCCGAAGATTTGCGCCCGCAATACGCCCGGCGCCTATCTTCTCGACGGCATTCTCGTGCTCGGAGCGGCAGCCGCCATCTGGATCGCCTTCGTGTGGCTCGATTTCGTGCTGGTCTTCACGCTGACGCTGCCGCAGAAGCTCCTGTGCATCCTGCTCCTGCTCGGCGCCATGGAGCTTACCCGGCGCACGCCGGTCAAGCCGCTGAACTACATCGCCATCGGCGCCATCGCCTATGCCCTGTTCGGCTACATGCTGCCGGCGCTGTTCGGTCACGCAGGGCTTTCCGTCGACCGTCTCCTCTGGAGCCAGATCTTTACGACGGACGGCCTGTTCGGCACGCCGCTTGCCATCGGCGCGACCTATATCGGGCTCTTCGTCTTCTTCGCCGCGTTCCTGGAGGCCAGCGGCGGCGGACAGAAATTCATGAGCTTCACCATGGCGCTCGCCGGCCGCTTCAGCGGCGGGCCGGCCAAGGTGGCGATCCTGGCAAGCGCGCTGATGGGCATGATGTCGGGCAGCGCGGTGACCAACATCGTGACGACCGGCGTCATCACTATCCCCATGATGAAGCGGGTGGGCTATCGCCCGGAGGTCGCCGCAGGCGTGGAATCGACCGCCTCGCTCGGTAGCCAGATCACGCCCCCGATCCTGGGAGCCACGGCATTCCTCATGAGCGAGATCACCGGCGTGCCGCTGATCCAGATCATGGGTCTGGCACTCATCCCCTGCCTTCTCTTCTATCTGTGCATCTTCATGCAGGTGCATCTGGCTTCGGTGAAGCTCGGCATGAAAGGCATGGATCCGCGTGAGATTCCGGATCTGCGCCGCTCCTCGATCGAGGTCGTGCCCTTCATCCTGCCGCTCGTCGTGCTGGTGTACCTCCTGTGGCGGCGCTATTCGCCCGATTACGCGATCTCTTCCTCGATCATCGCGTTCTTTGCGGTCTGCATGCTTCAGCGGCAGACACGGCAGGCTCTGATCGGCAATTTCATGAACGGCATTCGGCAGGGCGCAAGGACCTGCATTCCGCTGGTCGGCTCTCTGGCGATAGCGGGGGTCATCATCGGCATACTGACGATGACGGGCCTCGGCGACCGGCTTTCCTATCTCATCGAGATCGTCTCGGGCGGGAACATCCATATCATGATCCTCGTCACGGCGCTGACATGCATGTTCCTCGGGATGGGCATGGTGACCATCGGGGCCTATGTGCTGGTCGCCGTCACCACGGCGCCGCTGATGGTCGATCTCGGCATCCCGCTGGTCGTCGCGCACCTCTTCATCTTCTATTTCGCCGTCATGAGCGCAATCAGCCCTCCCGTGATGGTGGGCGTCTTCGCCGCCGCTTCGATCGCCGATTCCGATCCGATTAAGACGGCGCTGCACTCGCTGCGCTTTTCCATCGTCGGATTCCTCGTGCCGTTCATCTTCATCTACGAGCCGCGGATCCTGATGCTCGGCGGCTTCACACCCATGGGCGCGTTCCTTCTGTTTACGACCGTGATCGGCATCATTGCGCTGTCGATGGGCTTCGAACGCTATTCGCTCTTCAACCGGCTACCGCACTGGAAGGCGGCGCTGTTCGTTGCCGTGGCCGTTATCGTGATGATGCCCATGCCCATATTGAGCATCGCCGGCACGGCAATCTTCGCGCTGCTGATGCTGATGGAGATGCTCCATCGGCGGCTTGCACGCAGCTCCGCCGCCTGACGTTCCCTGGGTCTGCTCAGGCCACGTGCCAGCCGCCGTCCATGGGCAGCGTGGCACCGGTGATATCGGCGGAATGGGGTCCGCAAAGGAACGCGATCAGGGTGCCCACATTCTCCGTCTCAACGAAGCGTGCCGTCGGGTGGCGCTCGCGGATATAGGCGCGGCGCGCCTCCGCCTCATCGATGCCCTCGCGCTGCGCGATGCCGGCGATCTTCCTGGCGATCGGCTCTGAAAGCACTGAGCCGGGAGAGACGGCGTTGCAGGTTACGCCGGTTTCGGCCGTCTCGATGGCCACGGCCCGGGTGATGCCGAGGAGCGCGGTCTTGCTGGTGACATAGTCGATGCGCTCGGCCGCGCCGCGATTGCCATAGATGGAGGAGAGGTTGACGATCCGCCCCCAGCCTTTCGCCTTCATGGCGCTGAGCGTGAGCCTGATCAGGTGGAACGCGGCGTTGACGTTCACCGCCAATGCCCGCTCCCAATCAATCCTCGGGAAGTCCTCTATGGCGTGAAAATGGCGTATCACGGCATTGTTGACCAGGATGTTGGGATCGCCGAAATCGGCGCGGATGCGCTCCACCATGCGCTCGATTGCGCTCGGGTCCGCGAGATCCGTTCCGTCGAAGATGACCCGCCGGCCCGTTCGCTCCGAGAGCCGGCTGGCCTTCTCCTGCCCCTCCCGCGGGGAAACCAGCCCGTGGAGGATCACATCGGCGCCCTCCTCGGCAAGCTTGGATGCGATTGCAAGGCCGAGGCCGGACACCGAACCGGTGACGAGCGCTCGTCTGCCCTGCAATACGGGTGATGTCATGTGCGCGCCTCTCCGCCGCAGGCGCCGAAGACACGTCCACAATCCTCGCTCTCATCGATGCGCCACAAGCGTTCGAGCAGGCTGTCCACGTTGCGCAGGCCTATGGGTTCGGCATGCCTGCGGAACTTCTCCGAGAGATTATCGTCGCTCATCGGATTGGCGGCGGAACCGCGCGCGCCTTCGACCACGGCGGTGAATACTCTCCCGTCCTTCATGTCCACCCGCATCTCGATGGAATAGATGTCGCGCTCAGTCTCGTCCACGAAGCGGATCTGCGGCCGGCGCCCCCTTGTCTCGGCGACGGCGGCATCGGAGAACTCGGCCACGCCCGCCCTTCCCTTCAGGATGGCGACCGAGAGGGCGTGCTGAGCGCTCACCTGGGATAACCGGCCGCTTTCCACGTCCGGACGGTCCGTGCGCTCACGCAGGAGCGGATGGGCGCGGATGGTGACCGTGTCGATGTCGGCGGGATCGGCCAAGCCCTGCTCGCGCAGTTCGAGCGCCGCGTCGACCACCGGGTTGAGCACCACGCCGACCGGATAGGGTTTGTAGGTGTTGGAGGCGAACTCCCAGCGCTCCCAGAGCCCCTCCGTCACGTCCTCGGGCTTCGGCGTGTCGCTGTAGAGGCCGATGAAGCCGAACTCGCCGCCGAGCACGTCCGCCGGCCCGGTGAAGCCTTCCCTTGCAAGGCGTGCGGAAATCAGCCCGTTCCGCGCGGCATTGCCGACGCTGATGCTCTTCGACATCGTGCCCAGCGCCTGGACCATGCCGCAGGCCTGCACCGCCGCATTGGCGATCGCGGAGACCGCCGCCCCCTCGTCCAGACGCAGGAGGGTGCTCGCCGCAAGCGCGCTGCCGATCACGCCGCAGGTGGAGGTGATGTGCCAACCGCGCGCATAATGTGCGGGTGAAACGGCGTTGCCGATCCGGCATTCGGCCTCCGCGCCAGCAATGAAGGCCGTCAGGAACGCGCGCCCGCTCGTCCTTTGTTCCTGCGCCACCGCCATCAGGGCCGGCACGACAGGCGCGGAAGGGTGCATCACCGTGCGCGGATGGGTGTCGTCATAGTCGTGGATATTGGCCGCCATGGCGTTCAGGAAGGCGGCGAGCAGCGGATCGCACCTTTCCGCCCGGCCGACCAGGACGGCATTTCCAGACGGGCTGTGCGCAGAGAGCACCTTGAGCGCCTTGTCGATGGCCGGCTCGCGGCAGCCAGCGAAGCCGGTGGCCAGGATATTGACCAGAGCACGTCTTGCCTGATGGCGCACCGCCTCCGGAATATCTTCATAAGCAAGGCTGGTCGCGAAGCGGGCGACGGCCTGCTCGAGCCCAGCCGTGTGATGCGCGATCGCCTTTGTTGCGATCTCAGCCGCCATCTACCTGTCCTCTCCGGCGGCCGCGCCGCGCACCTCCACGCCCGCCTGCGCCTCCACCAGCTTGATCACCGTGGTGAGATCCGCATCCGCACCCAGCGTGTCGCGCGTGGCATTGAGCACTTGCTGGACGGCTTTGCCCACCTTCATGTCGACACCCCGGCGTTCGGCCTCCTCTATGCACAGGCGCGCATCCTTGGCCGACAGGCCGATGGCGAAGCCGAAGTCGAATGTGCGCGGCAGGACATTGTCGGGAATCTTCCTTTCCGTCGCGCTGTTGCGGCCGCTCCCGGCATTCAGCACCTCGATCATGCGGTCCGGGTCGAGCCCGCACTTGACGCCAAGCACCAGTGCCTCGCTGGAGATGGCGAGCGCCGTCGTCGACACGAGATTGTTGATGACCTTCATGGATTGGCCCATGCCCGGCTCCGTGCCGACGACGAAGAGCTTGCCCAGCAACTCCAGCACCGGCCGCAGCTCTTCCACCGCCTCCGCCTCTCCAGCCGCCATCAGGGCAAGCCGGCCGGCCTCCGCCCCGGAGACACCGCCGCTCACGGGACAATCGACCAGGACCTTGCCTCTTGCCGCGAGTGCCGCCGCCACTTGCGCCTCCGTTTCGGAACCCGTGGTGGAGAGATCGACAATGCTGCGCGTCCGCTTCGCCGAGGAAAGGCCGCCCTCGCCCAGACAGACCTGACGGACGACCTCCGGAGTGGGCAGCGACAGGAACGCCGCATCAGCCTCCGCGCCCAGTTCGGCAAGAGAGGGCACATGCCGGGCGCCCGCCCGGACGAGATCGGCCACGGCGTCTTCGTTCGGATCATAGACCACGAGATCGTAGCCGGCCCGCAGAATATTGAGCGCCATCGGCCGGCCCATATTGCCAAGCCCCACGAACCCGTAGATTGCCTGTCCCATGAATAACCTCTCCGTTCTGTAACCGATGCCGTCAGATGCCAGGCGTGGAGCCGCCGTCCACGATTATGGTCGCGCCGTGGACATATGCCGCCTCGCTGGACGCCAGAAAGCAGACCATGCGGGCGATGTCGTCCGGCTCGCCGAAACTTGCAATCTCCAGCGACTGGCGCAGCCTTTCCTGCGCCTCCTCCAGGCCGATTCCCTCGCGCTCGGCCACAGCCGCAATGCGCTTGCGCAAACGGTCCGTCACGATATGTCCGGGGCAGACGACATTGACGCGCGGACGCCCGTCGCGCGCCCGCTTGGCAAGGGCCTTGGAAAAATTGATGATGGCCGAATTGACCGGGCCGCCGATGGTGAAGGCAGGCTCCGGCGTCTGCGCGCCGACGCCGGAGATGTTGATGATGGCACCGCCGCTTTTTTCCAGATGCGGCCAGGCGCTGCGGCAGCTGCGCACCATCCCGTGGTACTTCAGCGCGAAGCCTGAAAGGTGGTCCTCGTCGGAGAGCTCGAGAAAATCGCCGCGCTTGGTGTCCCCGGCATTGTTGACGAGCACGTCGAGGCAGCCGAACAGGCCGACCGTTCTTTTGACCATCTCCTGCGGCGCGGCGGGCTGGGCGAGGTCGACGGCTATTGCAAGGCTCTCGGGCGTGCCTGCCCTTTCCGCTTCGCTTGCCACTTCCTCCAGTGCCACTCGGTCCCTGGCGGCGAGTGCCACGCGGTAACCTGCCGCAGCAAAACCCAGCGCGATGGCCCTGCCGAGGCCGCGGCTGGCGCCGGTGATCAGTGCCACCCGGCTGCTGTGCTTGTCCATGATGCCGATTTTCCCGTCCCCTGGCGCGCCGGCGGCGCCGTTCCGAACCGTATCAGAATACTCTCATACAATCATGTTGACTGTCAATAATATCTCGGGCTAGACGTAACATGCCGGGCAGGCTCCACGCCGGACAGCGTCGACCGGCAAATGCCAGCCAGGAGGAGCCGAAGAGTGCATGTAACGCAAGAGATGGCGGACTATGTCGTCGGCAGCCGGTTCAAGGACCTGCCGGAGGATGTTGTCGCGGAGGCGCGGCGGGCGATCGTGAATATCGTCGGCTGCGCGATGGGCGGTGCGCCGGAGGACGGGGCCGATATTGCCATCGCCACTTTCTCTCCGTTCTTCGGCAAGCCGACGGCCGCCATTATCGGCCGACGGGAGAAGGCGGACCCTCTTCACGCCGCACTCATCAACGGCATCACCTCGCATTTCCACGACTATGACGACACGACGCCGAAGAACTACATCCACGCCAGTTCTCCGGTCGCCTCCGCGCTCTTTGCCTATGCGAGCGCCAATCCCGTCTCGGGACGGGATTTCCTGCACGCCTTCATCCTCGGCTTCGAGGTGACCTCGCGCGTCGGCAATGCGACCTATCCGGCCCACTACGATGCGGGATGGCACAGCACCGGCACGTGCGGCGTCTTCGGCGCCGCCGCTGCCATCGGCAAGCTCATCGGGCTGGATTCCGAGCAGATGGTCCATGCGATCGGGCTCGCCGCCACGCAGGCGGCGGGTCTACGCGAAATGTTTGGCTCCATGGGCAAGCCCTTCCACCCCGGCCGGGCGGCGCAGAATGGCTATGGGGCCGCCCTTCTCGCGCAGAATGGCTTCACCTCCGGCATCTATCCGCTCGAAGGTCCGCGCGGTTTCGCCACGGTGCAATCGGCCGACCATGATCTCTCCAAGCTGACGGACGGCCTCGGCCGCGACTTCGATCTCAGGGAGAACACCTACAAGCCGTTTCCCTGCGGCATCGTCAATCACCCGGCCATCGACGCGGCCATCCAACTTAACCGGGAGCACGGCCTTGCGCCGGGTTCGGTCAAGGCGGTGAGGCTGCGCGTAGCGCCGCTCGTCATGGATCTTTGCGGCAAGCGCGACATCACAAAGGGGCTGCAAGGCAAGTTTTCGGTCGTCCACGGCACGGCGGTCGGTCTCGTGCGCGGCAAGGCCGGCCTGCAGGAATATACCGATGAGGCCGTCAACGACCCGGAGATCCGCCGCGTTCGCGAGAGCGCGGTAGCCGAGGGGGATACAGCCATCTCGGAGGACGGAGTCGCCATGACAGTGGAGCTCCAGGATGGCCGTGTACTCACCAAGACGCTTACCCATTCGCTCGGCAATCTGGCGCGCCCCCTTTCCAACGCCCAGCTCGAGGAGAAATTTCGCGACCAGGCGCGCCGTCTCCTTTCCGCAGGGGGTGTCGAGCGTCTGCTTGGCCAGTGCTGGACCATCGCGGAACTGCCGAGCACCAGCACTCTGGTCGACGCATCGGTGCCGGAGGAAGCCTGACGCCGAGCCCGAGGAGACCGGCTCGCACAGGTGGCGTAGCGCCGAGATGTGCATTATGAAGAGGCCGGACGCCAAGAAGCTGATTTTTGCCATGGATGATCAGAACCTGCAGATCACAAGCCAGCCGACGACGCTGCGGCGCATGGTGGAGGACCGGTTGCGCACCGCAATTCTCCGCGGCCGCTTCCAACCCGGCCAGAGACTCGTCGAGCGGGAACTGTGCGAGCTGATCGGCGTCAGCCGCACCTCCATACGCGAGGCGTTGCGCCAGCTCGAAGCCGAAGGGATCGTCGACACGGTTTCGCAACGCGGCCCCGTCGTTGCGGTCATCGACATGGAAGAGGCCCGACAGCTCTATGCAGTGAGGGCGCTGCTTGAAGGCTATGCCGGAAAGGAGTTCGCACGCAACGCGACGGACGCGGAGGTCGAGGAACTCAGCGAGGCGGTCGACGCCATCAAAGCCGATATCGGCAAGGACGATATCGGTCCGAACATGCTCGGCGCCAAGTCACGCTTCTATGCGGTCCTGATGCGCGGCAGCCGCAATATCTTCATCGAGAAGCTGCTCACAATCCTGCACAACCGGATCATGCTCTTGCGGCTCACAACCATGAACCAGCCGGGCCGCGTCCATGAGAGTCTCGCCGAGATCGGGGAGATCCGCGACGCGATCGCTGCACGTGACCCCGAGCGCGCCGAGCGCGCCTGCATCAGGCATATCGAGTCCGCCAGCATCGTCGCGATGCGCGTATTGCAAAAGCAGGAAGAGCAAAAGCACAGCTAGCGTGTGCGTTCCGCCGATATGCAGCGGGACGCATCCGATGCGGGGGACTGGAGGACGAAATCGGCCTATGGCGTCTAACCGGACCGCGGGACCGCCGCGGCACGAGGGGGTGCGTGCGTGCGCACGGGCTTGCAAGGAAGCAGGCGGACGCCGGCGGCCTTGTCGCACCGTAACGGGTGCGGCCTGACATGCCGGACCTGGCGCTGTTTATCCTCGCCGGACTTATCGGCGGCGCCGTCAACGCGCTGGCAGGCGGTGCCAAGCTTTTCATCTTCCCTCTGCTCATAGCCTCGGGCCTGCCGCCGGTGGTTGCCAATGCCACGAGTACGGTCGCCCTCTGGCCGGCACAGCTTCCAGCCGCCTGGCTTTACCGGCACATTTTCGCCGGACGTGCGGTAGCCTTCCTGCGCCGCCTCGCCCCGGCCCTCGCCGGCGCGCTGATGGGCTCGTTTGCGCTAATTCTATCTCCGGAGGATGCATTTCTCGCGGTGGTGCCTTTTCTGCTGGTTTTGGCGGTGGTGGCAATCGCGCTCGGAAATCGCCTGGCGCTGCTGGTGAACCGCCTGGTGGTGGGCCGCAGTCACGGCCTGCTGACGATGCTTCTGATGTTTCTCACCGGCTTCTATGGAGGCTATTTCGCCGCCGGGCTCGGCTTCTTCCTCATAACGATCCTGACCATGGGGGGCATGACGTCGATCCGCAACGCCAATGCGGAGAAGAATCTGAGCGCCTTCTTCATTAACACGACGACCATCATTCCCTATTTCCTGTCAGGGCTTGTCGATCTGCAGGCGGCCCTGAGCGTGCTTGCCGGGGGGCTGGTGGGCGGCTATTGCGGCGGGTGGCTGAGCAAGTACCTGCCTGAAACACCGATGCGCATCCTCGTGGCCACACTCGGCCTCATCCTCACGCTCTCCTTCTTGTTCTGAGGTAAAATCGGCGGTCGACGGAATGCAGGCTGGCCGGGCGCGGCAGCGCGCCCGGCCAGGGGTGGCGGCGACTACTCGCTCTTTTCCTGCTGCTCCAGGGTCGCGAGGATGGCCTGATAGGTCTCACGCTCCTTCCGGATCACCTCGCGCGCCTCGGCGAGACCGCGGAAGGTCATGTCCATGAAGCGCGTCTCCCCGACATTCTGGGCCTGCTCGCCATTGACGGCCGGCTCGAAAGCGGCGGAAATCTTCTCCAGCACTTCTTCGGGCGTGCCCGCCGGCGCATGCAGCGAGATATGACTGGTCACGCCGAAGGGAAAGCCCATTTCGCCCATGGAGATCAGATCCGGAGCGACCTTCAGCCGGCCGTGAGAAGCCGCGAACAGGGCTTTCGCGTCGCCGGCATTGACGAGTGGAGCCCAGGAACCTCCGGAGAAGGAGACGTCGACATCCCCCGACAACACGGCCTGGACGGCGCCGCTCCCGCCGCTGACGGGCAGCGGCAGCAGTTCTATTCCCCGTTCCTTGGCGATGTACTGCATCAGCAGGCGGTCGATGGCCAGCTGGCTGGCATAAGTCATCGGCCGGTTCTCTTCCTTGACGCGCTCGACCAACTCATCAAGTGTGCCGAAAGGCACGTCCTTGTTGGCAAAGACGGCGTTCTGAAACTCGCCCAGAATGGCGACATGCCCGAAGTCGTCGATGTCATAGGCCGTGCGTTCCACGAGCGGCGCCAGAGTGATGGAGGTCGAGTTCGTGGCGAGCAGCGTGTAGCCGTCCGGATCCCGGCTCATTACCTGCGTCGCCGCCACTCCGCCACCGGCGCCGCCTACATTCTGCACGAGGATGTTTTGACCGAGCTCGCGGCTAAGAATCTCGGTCATGGCGCGGATGGCGGAGTCCGTGCCGCCTCCGGCAGGATAGGCGACAACGATGGTAATATCGTCTTGGGGCCATTCCTGTGCCGCGGCCGGCGCCGTCCACGATGAAACGAGCGCGAGCGCGCCCGCACCCGCCATTGCTGCCGCGGCAAAGAGGCTCGTTCGTCTTGTCATTCCCGGCATCGAGCAGTCCTCCCTTTAAAGATTTCTGACTGTTTTCTTCAGCCGGTATCCGGCTGGCTCCTTCCCATCGAGCGCAAACCTTTCACCGTGAAGCGCCAGATGGAAAAAACGGACAGCAGCAGGAAGGCGATCGCGATCGGGTGGTCGAGCAGGATCGCCGCGTTGCCGCCGGAAAGAATAAGCGACTGCCGGATCGTCAACTCGGCCATCGGGCCGAGCACGTAGCCGACGACGAAGGTGACGAAGGAGAAGTCCAGCTTCTTCATGAAATATCCGAAGAAGCCGAATACCAGCATCAGATAGACGCCGAACATGCCGCCGCCTTCCATATAGGCGCCGACGATGCACAGGAAGATAATAACGGGGTAGATGACGGTCTCGCGTATCCGGATGATCATCCGGAACAGATACTGGCCGGAGAGCCCGACGAAGAGCAGCGCGACGGCGGCCATGATCATGCCGATATAGATCGAGAAGACGATGTCGCCGTTCTCGCGGAAGAGGAACGGGCCGGGCGTCAGCCCGTGCATCATGAAGGCGCCCATGAGAAGCGCCGTCGACAGGCTCCCCGGAACGCCGATCGCAAAGACGGGAATGAGGGCTGCAGGAACCGTTGCGTTGTCCGCCGCCTCGGAGGCGGCGAGGCCCTCCGGCGCACCACGGCCGAAGCGCTCCGGATTGGGCGAGCCGTTGCGCACCCAGGTATAGGACAGGAAGGACGCGAGCGTGGCACCAAGGCCCGGCAGAAGGCCGATGCCGGTACCCACCAGAGAACCGCGCATCATGGCGTTGGAAACACGCTTCAGCTCAGGCCGCGACATTTTCGAGCCGGCGGCCCGCTCGGTGTCCAGCCGCGCCCGCGGCACGGCATGGGACCCGCGCCAACCATTATCGATCTGGATGAGGATTTCCGAAAGCGCCAGCGTGCCGATCGCCACCGCCAGAAGCGGAACCCCGTCATAGAGCTCGACCATGCCGAATGTGAGCCGGGGCAGGCCGGTTTCCGAGTCGATACCCGGCGCGGAAAGGAGCAGGCCCAGAAAACCGGCGATCAGCGCCTTGAAGAAAGACTCGCCGGAAACGGCCGCGATGAAGGTGATGGAGAATATCAGGATCGATGCCAGCTCGATCGGCCCGAGCCCGATGGCGAAGCGGGCCATCGGCTGGGCGAGCGCGATCAGTATGAGCGTGGCAAAGATGTCGCCTGCGACCGAGGCATAAACGGCTATGTTCAACGCCTTCTTGGCCTCTCCCTTGCGGCTCATCGGATAGCCGTCATAGGTGGTGACCACGGAAGAGGGCTCGCCCGGCACGTTGAGCAGGATGGCCGACACGGCCGAGCCGGCTGCACCCCCCTTGTTGATGCCGATCAGGAATGAGAGCGCCATGGCCGGCGACATGGCGAAGGTGAAGGGAATCGCCACGGCGATCGCCGTCGTCCGGTTCATCCCCGGCAGTGCGCCCACGAGATAACCCAGCAGCACGCCCAACAGCACATAGGCAAAAACGAGTGGTGTGAGCGTCTCGGAGATGGCAACGGTGATGTTGTCGATCATGGCGGCTCACTCAGGGAAGCGGTGTGCGCAACACGTGGATTGCGAGGAAGTAGACGGCCGCCACCGGCAGGGTCGAGGTCGCGAGGATGCGCAGGAGATTGCGCTCGCCAAGAAAGACCATGAACCCGGCGATCAGCAGCGGGCCTCCGACGATGATGTTGAGCAGATCGATGATGATCACGCCGGTCACAACCAATGCCATGGAGGATGCGAACATCAGAAGATTCCAGCGGGTGATCGGGACCGGCCGCGGCTCGACCCCGCTACGCATGCGATAGGCCGCATGGAGCGCCAGTCCGGCCGCACAGACCACCATGCCTGTCGACAGAAGCATCGGAAAGAAGGTCGGCGGCAGGCCGAAATGCATCCCTTCCTCGGTGGCCATCGGAATGACCAGGAAGATGAGAAGAGATCCAAAGAGAACAATTCCGACCCCGCATAACAGGTCGACTTTATGCATGCCCACGGCTCCTCCCGGCCCGTTCCCGCATAATCCATCCCCTCCCGGATGGCCTGCCGGTTGTCCCGGCAATTTGAATCACCCTAACCATGCATCGTTGTCTGTCAATGTGTAAATCATACAATAATACGCCGATATCGGCTTCGCCGCGGAGGCGCGATTGGATAAGCTGCCGGAAGCCCTGGGCGCCACGGCCTGCATCGGTAGAGGCAGAGCCTGTTCCACCGCGAGTTCTGGGGAGTGGGAGCAGTGGGAGACGCCGCAGTTCGCGAACGTACGGAAAGTCATCATCGACCTGGAAGGATAACTGCGGCGGAGACCGGTCGGAAGACGGGCCAGCCATATAACCTGCACCAACTGGAGAGGTATCCGGCACGATGCCATTGGAGATTTGCCAGCGAGTCTCACCCGCTTTACGTCAAAAAGATCCGTCCGATATGAATGTAAGACAAACTCTATTATGCTGGACAGACCTATGCCTGTGGGGAATAATCGGCAAATCCGTACCGGAACTTCGTAGCACAACGATAACCGTTCGGCATCTGCCCGACGTCAAGGACAAAGAAAGGCCTAACCGAGAGTATGACTGGAGTGAAAGCTTCCGATCAGGAATTTCTCGTCCCCCGGCCCGCCGCGACGCTGCGTCATGGCGTGACGGAAAGCATACGCCAAGCAATCGCGGCTGGGCGGTTCAGGCCCGGGGAAAGAATGCCCGAACGGGATCTCTGTCAGCTGACCGGCGTCAGCAGGACCCTGGTGCGCGAAGCCCTGCGCCAGCTCGAATCGGAAGGCCTGATCGAGGTGATCGCGCATAAGGGACCGGTTGTCTCCCGCATCACCGCAGCCCAAGCAATCGGCGTATATCAGGTGCGCGAAGTGCTGGAGGGCCTCGCCGCTCAGCTCTTCGCGGAACACGCGTCGGATGAGGATCGGCAGGCGCTGCATGGAGCTTTCGAAGAGGTAAAGCAGGCGGATGCCACTGCCAAGCGAATCGCCATGAAGAACAGATTCTATGAATGTCTCATTGCGGGCACCGGAAACGATGCGCTCGGTAAGACCCTGTACCTCCTGAATGCGCGCACCATGCTGCTGCGTGCGCAGTCCCTCCAGGCGCCGAACCGATGGAACCAGAGCCTGAAGGAGTTGGAAGCTCTGGTTGCGGCGCTCGACCAGCGCGACCCGGAAAAAGCACGCTCACTTGCCGTCAACCATGTGCGCCGGGCCGCAGCTGCGGCCATGCACACCTTTTCGATGGATACCCGCGAGAGCAAGCAGCAGGGATCGGCAGCCTGACCGGCCCCGGGCCCCTCACGGGTTGTCCTTGCCTACGGCGTCGTCCTGCGCGAATCTATGAGTGCGACAGGATTGTATTATTGTAATATCACTGCTATTCTTAGGCCGTGGTCGCGGCCCCGGTGTGGGCCGCAGATAGGTACAAAATCCGCCTTCCTGCGGCCCAAACCGGCCGGCGATCTCCCGCCTGCCCCCGCTATCGCGCGTTCACCGGTCGGTGCCGAAGTGAGGCGAGTGGCGGTTATTGCGCAATCTGGAGGAAACTGTGAGCGAGACATTCGGATTTATTGGCCTGGGCAATATGGGCGCCCCGATGGCCCAAAACATTCTGAGGGCCGGCTTTCCCCTCGTCGTTCACGACGCGCGGGAAAGCGCAGTGGAGAGTTTCGTGAAGCAGGGCGCCGGGTCCGCTGCTTCGCCGTCCGAGCTTGCTTCCACCGTCGAGACCATTTTCCTTTCCCTCCCAACCCCGCCGATCGTCGAAGCGGTGGCGCTCGGCGAGAACGGCATCGCATCGGGAAGCAAGGTCAAGCGCGTAGTGGACCTGTCGACCACCGGTCCGTATATGGCCGCAAGCCTGGCCGAACGGCTAAAAGAGCGCGGCGTCCGCTGGATAGACTCGCCCATCAGCGGCGGTGTCGCGGGTGCGAAGGCGGGGAGCGTAGCGGTGATGTTCTCCGGTCAGCGCGAAGATTTCACCGACCTGACATCCGTGCTCGAGGCCATCGGCAAGCCGTTCTACGTCAGCGACAAGCCCGGCCTCGCCCAGACGATGAAGCTCGTCAACAACATGCTCTCGGCTGCCGCCATGGTGCTCAGTTCCGAAGCCATCGTCATGGGGGCGAAGGCCGGCCTTGATCCGAAGATCATGGTCGATGTCATCAATGCCGGCAGCGGGCGCAACACGGCCACCATGCAGAAATTTCCGAATTCCATCCTGCCGCGCACCTTCGACTACGGCTTCGCGACAGGGCTCATGCACAAGGATGTGCAGCTCTTCATGCAGGAGGCGGAGCGCATGGGTCTCTCGCTGGAGGCCTGCAGGACCGTGCTCGACGCGTGGCAGAAGGCAGTCGACACGCTCGGCCCGGACTCCGATTTCACCAGGATCGTTACCCTGGAGGAGAAAAAATACGGGGTCGAGATCCGGGGCCGCTCGGCTGAAAGCGGCTGAGTACATTACCGTAATACAATCATATTGACTTCATTCGGGGCGCATGATGAAGTTCGCCGGAAGCATTTGGCGCCGGAGGAATGCGCCGCGACAAGCTGCCATTGATGCTGATTGTGCCTGACAAGAGCGCGTTCCTCCCCCTCTGGGCTCAACGCAGATGGCACTGCCCGATGCACTTGCGGCGGCCGTCCCGTGGGGCTGGCAATGGGATAAGGTGGCGCGTTTTGCCGAGCAGGCAAATGGCCTGATCGGACAGATAACGAGGGAGAGAAGTATGGAAATCATACCCTGTGGCTCCAGACCATCACGGCGCGGCCCGGCGAGCGCCTTCACCGGCACCGTCTGGCAAGATCCGGTCATAGACGCGCCCAAGCCGGCATTGTTGAAATCGAATGTAGTCACTTTCGAGCCCGGGGCACGCACGGCGTGGCACTCGCATCCGATGGGCCAGACGCTCTTCGTGACGGCCGGCACCGGGCGAATCCAGGCTTGGGAAGGCCCGATCCGCGAGGTCAAGGCAGGCGACGTGGTCTGGATCCCGCCGGGCGAAAAGCACTGGCACGGCGCAGCCCCGGACAACATGATGACGCACATCTCCATGCAGGAGGGCCATGACGGGAACGTGGTCGAATGGCTGGAGCACGTCACCGACGAGCAATATGCCGGCGACTGAGGAGCCCCGGCTGCGACATGCCGGGTGTCCGCCCGTTCCAGGTTCTTTGGCAAGTAGCGGGTGGTCGCGCAGCCAGGGAAACACCGCGAGGCGCGCTTATGAGGCGAATAGCGCGTAAGGAGGAGCAATGAAAAGCTTTCCCGACGAAGGCTGGATGGAGGACTTCAAGGAGGCTGTGGCCCGGGATCCGGAGCTTGCCGTTACGGGTAAGTGGTTCGACGTGGATATGGGCCTTACCTTTGGCGAGCGGCGCTACGTGTTGCGGGTGCGCAAGGGCAGGATCGAGGAAATCATCCCCTCCCCCCGCTTCGACGTGCGTACGCATTTCCAGATCAGGGGACCGGCGGATCTTTGGGAACGCTTTCTCTCAGAAACGCCGCCCCCGCTCTACCACGACATCTTCGCCATGATCATGCGGGTGCCGGAGTTTGTGCTGGAAGGCGACACGCTGGTCGCCATGCAGAACGCACGGGCGCTGCACAGGATGATGGGCTTGATGCGCAGCGTGGGGAAGCAATATGCCTGAGTTCGAGCCCATCACCGGCCGCTACATGAAGGTGTCGATCAAGGCAAAGGAGCATCGCATCTTCGTGGAGGAGGCGGGCCAGGGAATTCCGCTGATCTGCCTGCACACCGCCGGCGCCGACAGCCGGCAATACCGCCACTTGATGAACGATGGTGAGGTGACGAACCGTTTCCGCGTCATCTGCTTCGACATGCCGTGGCACGGCCGCTCCGATCCGCCGGCAGGATGGTGGCTGCAAGCTTACGAATTGACGACCGAGGACTATCTGGCTGCGATCGAGGCCGTCTGGCGGGCGCTCGGTGTCGAGCGTCCGGTTTTCATGGGCTGTTCCATGGGCGGGGCGATCGTTCTGAGGATCGCAAGCGACTTCCAGAACGAGATCCGCGGCGTCGTCGGGCTGGAAAGCGCGGCCTACGCCCCCGGACGCTACAACGAATTTCTCCATCATCCGGCCGTCCACGGAGGCGAACTGGTGGCGACCTACACATGGGGCCTGAACGCGCCTCACAGCCCGGAAGCGGGCAAGCGCGACAATTGGTGGTACTACGCCCAGTCGGGACCCGGGGTCTATCGTGGCGACGTCATGTTCTACAGTTTCGATTTCGACGCGCGCGAGCACATCAGGGGAATCGACACGTCCAAGTGCAAGGTGAGCCTGCTTACCGGCAGCTATGACTATTCCTGCACGCCTGCGATGACCGAGGCGGTCGTCAAGGAAATCCCCGGGTGCCGCTACACCGAGATGGAGAATATCGGGCATTTCCCGATGATCGAGAATTATGAGCTTTTCCGCACATATCTGATGCCGGAGCTCGACTTCATGGCAGCCGACTGACAGCCGAACGCACCTGACGGAGGAAACATCATGTCGCCTGAGCCGTATGAGGTCTTCGCCATTCGCTATGCGCACAACCCCGCAGCGCGATCGGCCCACAATTTCGTCGGCGGAGACCCGCATGACGTGCCGATGCCGCTCGATTACTTCGTCTGGGCGATCCGGGGCAACGGCCGCACCTTCATCGTCGATACGGGCTTCGACGAGGCGATGGCCAAGAAGCGTCAGCGGGATTTCCTGCGTTCCCCTGGCGAGGGCCTGAAGGCCATCGGTATCGATCCCGATTCGATCCAGGACGTGATCCTCACGCACATGCATTACGATCATTGCGGCAATTACGACCTCTTCCCGAATGCGAAATACCATCTGCAGGACATTGAAATGGCCTACTGCACCGGCCGATGTATGTGCCATACGGCGCTGAAGGCGCCGTTCGAGGAGGAGGATGTCGTCGCCATGGTCCGGAAGGTCTTTGCCGGCCGCGTCAAATTCCATGACGGCGCAGCGGAGCTTGCTCCGGGCATTTCGGTTCATCACGTCGGCGGCCACAGCAAGGGGCTACAGGTCGTGCGAGTGTGGACCCGCCGCGGCTGGCTCGTCGTCGCGTCGGACGCCAGCCATTTCTACGCAAATATGGAGCAGGGCCGCGCGTTTCCCATCATGCACAGCCTGGCCGACACGCTTGAAGGCTATGAACGGCTGTGGGATCTGGCGAACGACCGGTCGAACGTGATCCCGGGACACGATCCGATCATCCTCGACCGCTATCCCGCCCCCTCTCAGGGGCTTGAAGGCGTGGTGGTGCGGCTCGACGCCGACCCGAAATCTTAGACCGGTTCATCGTTTCATTGAAACGCTGATCCGGCCTATCTATTTGTTTCGCCGCATTTATGCGACGCTAGATGATTCCATCTGGCTGCAAAATACTTTAAGCAGGAAGCACGGCACATCTGGAGGTGCCGTACCTCGCCCCAACTGCCGATAGGCTTCCCTACAGGCCGAGATAGGCCTCGCGGACCTTCGGATTCTGTTGCAGGGCCCGAGACGTGTCGCTCAGCACGACCCGGCCGGACTCAAGCACGTAGCCGCGCGACGCCACGGACAGCGCGAGCGCGGTGTTCTGCTCCACCAGCAGGATGGACGTGCCGCTCTCGTGAATTTTCACCAGCGCGTCGTGCACCTGGTCGACGACGATGGGTGCAAGGCCGTGGCTCGGTTCGTCCAGGATGAGCATTCGCATGCCGAGCATCATCGCGCGACCGAGCGCGACCATCTGCTGCTCGCCGCCGGAAAGCGTGCCGGCCCGCTGGTTCCGCCTTTCCTTGAGACGTGGGAAGAGCGCGAAGCATTCCTCCAGTCGCCGCGCATGCCTAGGGTCGCGCCGCACCGGGTACGCTCCGAGCATCAGGTTCTCCTCCACCGTCATGTCCGGGAAGAGATGGCGACCCTCGGGAACGTGGGCGATGCCGAGCTTCGGCACTTCATAGGGTTGAAGCCGCATGAGGTCAGCCCCGCCAAAAACGATCCTGCCGCGCGACCGCGGAACCAGACGCGAGATGGAGCGCAGGAGCGTGCTCTTGCCCGCCGTATTGGCCCCGATAACGCAGACGAACTCCCCTTCCCTCACCTCCAGCGAGACCCCGTGCAGCACCTCACCGTCATAGCCGGCGTAAAGATCCTCTATGGAAAGCAGCGGCTCGCCCGGCACGTGCTCGACCTCCCTCATGCGTATTCCCTGCCCAGATAGGCGCGAACGACTTCCTGGTTTCGCGAGATCTCCTGCGGCGAACCCTCGGCGATTTTCCTGCCGAAATTCAAGACCACGATGCGCTCGCACAGCGACATGATGGCGTGCATGTGGTGCTCCACCACGATCACGGTCAGGCCGTCCTCCCGCAGCGAGCGGATGAGTACCATGATCTCCTCCATCTCGACGCGGTTAAGCGCGGCCATCACCTCGTCCAGCAAGAGGACCTTCGGGCGCGTGGCCAGGCCGCGCGCCACCTCCACCCGGGCGCGTTCGGGAAAGGAAAGATCGCTCGCCGCCTTCTCCGCCACGCCGGCAAGCCCGACCCGCTCCAGGCAGGTTCGCGCGGTCGCGCGGGCATCGGCAACGCTCTCGCGCAGGAGAGCCCCGATCAGCACGTTGTCGAGCACGGAGGTTTCCGCGAAGAGCGCGACATTCTGAAACGTCTTCGTCATGCCGCGCTTTGCGATGCGATGCGGCCTGAGGCCGGTGACATCCTTACCCTCCAGCCGAACTGCTCCGGCTGTGGGCTTGTGCAGGCCGACAAGCGTGTTGAAAAGCGTGGACTTGCCCGCTCCGTTCGGCCCGATGAGCCCGACGATTTCGCCTTTCGAAACATCGAAGGACAGGTCCTCCAGCGCCTGCAGCCCGCCGAAGCGCTTGCTGATTCCGCGGATCTCGAGGAGCGGTCCGTTCATGCCCCGTCTCCTCTCCTGAAGCGTGCCACCCCATCCCTGATCAGCACGAGAATGCCGCGCGGCTGGACCAGGATCACGGCGATCAGCACGAGACCGAAGGCAAGTTGGGACAGGCCCGCCATCTGCGAGGACAGGTAGCTGTTGGCGAGTTCCTCTACCGGGATGATGAAGAAGGCGCCGACAATCGGCCCCAGAACAGTGCCCGCGCCGCCGAGGATCGTCACGATCGCCGCACGGATGGAGACCGGCACGATACCGAATACGGCATCCGGATCGAAGAAATAGTTGAACTGCGCGTAAAGCGTGCCGAGGATCGCCGTCAGGGCGGCCGAGATCACTGCGGCGACGATCTTCACCCGCGTCGTGTCGACGCCGATGACTTCGGCCGCCTCGACATTCTCCTTCACCGCCCGCAGTCGGTAGCCGAGCGCGCTGTGGCGGATGACGAGAAAGACGCAGGAGATCAGCACAAGCGCCCCGAGAATGATGTAGTAGTAGGGCAAGGTGCTCCTGAACTGGAGGAGCGCGAAGCTGTCCTCCATCGCGAACGGGACCGAGAGTCCGACGGGACCGCCCGTTACGCCCGACCAGGAGATCGCGATGATCCGCAACACCTCGCTGAAGGCAAGGGTGGCAAGCGCGAAATAGTGCCCACGCAAGCGCATGGTCGGGAAACTGAGCAGATAGGCGGCCACGGCAGCGATAGCGGCCCCGGCCAGCATGCCGAGCCACGGCGAGACGCTGAAATGGATGAGCAGCAGCGTGGAGGTGTAGGCACCGAGGCCGAAAAAGGCCGCATGGCCGAGCGAGATCTGGTTGGCAAGCCCGCCGACGATGTTCCAGGCCTGGCCCAGTGCCGCGAACAGCAGTGCCAGTGTCAGCACCCGGATGGCGTAGCCGAGCGGGTCGAGAAAGAGTGGCAGGGCGGCAGCCAAGGCCACTGCCGCCACACCGGCGATCCACCACCTCATCGGGCACCCCCGAGAAGGCCGTTCGGACGCAGCGCCAGCATGGTAATGAAGACGATGAAGAGCACCAGGTTCTGGAGCTGGATCGGGAAGAACAGGGTCGAGACCGACTGGATGACACCGACCGCCAACCCGCCCACGACCGCTCCCGCCACGCTGCCGAGCCCGCCCAGCACAACCACCGTGAACATCAGCACCACGAATTGCTGGCCAACCGTCGGATGCACGGTGAAGTAAGGTAGGATCACCGCGCCGCCGAAGGCCGTGAGCCCTACACCGAGACCGAAAGCGATCTGGCGCATCCGGTCGGCATTGATGCCCATCAGGTGAGCGGCCATCGGATCCTGGGCGGTCGCCCGCATGGCGCGCCCATACCAGGTCCCGTTGGTGAAGAGCCAGAGCGCGACACCGCACAGGAGAGACATCAGAAATGCCGCAAGATAAGGTACGCTGATGAAAAGCGGCCCCAGTCGCAGCGCCGTCGTCTGATATGCCGTCGAAACGGAGCGGAAATCAGAACCGAAGGCGATAAGGGCAAGATTCTCTATAACGATCAGAAGGCCGACCGTCACGAAGATCTGGGCGAGCGGTGGTGCGTTGAGCACGCGCTGTATGAGGGTCCGCTGCACCAGAATGCCCAGGCCGAAGATCAGCGCAAACGAAAGAAGCGACCCTATGAGAGGATCGAGCCCGAGGAACTTCCAGGCGAAATAGGCGATGAACATGCCGAGCATAAGGAACTCGGCCTGGGCAAAATTGATGATGCCCATCACGCCGAAGACGAGGGTGAGGCCTATGGAGATGACGGCATAGACGCCGCCGATCATCAGCCCGTCGATTACAGCTTGCACGAAGGTCACCGAAACACTCCGAGGACGACGCCATTCGATTGTCGTATGAAACCGCTCCCGCACCAGGCGCACGGGAGCTGATTGCGGCGGCCGGTCTGGATCAAGCGCCGGTCCAGACGGCTTCGCCCCTGGCCAGATCTTCCGGCCAGACCGTGACGAGATCCTCGCCGCGCCATTGCACCATCAAGGGACGCGCCAGCGTGTTGAGCCCCGTCTCGTCGAAGTCGACCGCATCGTTGGGCATGGCCGCACACCATCCCCCCTCGAAGCGCGTGTTTGAAAGCGCCTCGCGCACGGCCTCCGGATCGGCCTCGCCCGCGATCTCGAGCGCCTTGGCCAGAACGTCGAGGCAGACGGCATGCTCCAGCGCCTCATGCACCATGAAGTATCCGTAGCGCTCCCTGAAAACGTCGGTGAGCTCTGGTGCCTGGTCGTAATTGCCCGGCGCGATCGACATCACGCCGTCGGCGAACTCTCCGAGCGCCTCCTTGAAATCGGGGATGACATAGCCGCCGGCGCCGCCGATCACCGGAAGCGTGATGTTCTGTTGGCGCATGGAGCGGATGATCTGCAGCCCGTCATTCAGATAGGAGCACGGGAAAACGGCCTGCGCATCGGTGGCGCGCAGCTGGTTGATGAGCGGGGTGACGTCGGTGATGCCGAGCGGATAGGCCTCGTCCATCACCACCTCGATGCCGAGCTTCGCCGCCGTGTCGCGCAGGCCGGCCGCCTGCGAGGTCCCGTAGGCGGTGTCCTCGTACATGATGGCGATGCTCTGCAGTTCCTGCCCCGCACCGCCGGCGATCTGCGCCGTACCTTCGAGCTGCGCCGCGCCCAGCGTGGAGGCCTTGTTGATGGCCTGGAAGACGTAACGGAAGCCGCGCCCGGTGATCTGGTCGGAGAAGGACATGGTCATGAGAGGAATGCGCCGTCGCTCTGTCACCTCCGAGAGGGCGAGCGTCAACGACGAGGCATAGGCACCAAGGATCGCCACCACGTTGTGCTGTGTGATCATGCGCTGCCCGACGGTGGCGGCGGTCGTCGGCGTCGAGGTCGAGTCGGCCACGATGAGGTTGATCTTCGCGCCGTCAAGCGCCTTGATGCCGCCGTTTGTGTTGATCTGCTCGGCGACCATCTCGATACCGTTGCGCGAATTGACGCCGAACTGCGCATTGGCGCCGGACAGCGGGACCACGACACCCACATTGACGCTGTCCTGCGCCCACGCCAGCCGCGAAATGTAGGGCGTGGCGAGCGCCGCCGCGGCGATGGCCAAAACTGTGCGGCGATTGGGCCGGAGGTCGGCCAGCCGCTCCCACACAGCGGGCGCAAGTTTTGACTCGTTCCTGTCGGACTTCATGATTTTCCTCCCTTTGTTCGCCCGAAGTTTCCTCCGCACACCGGGCGCAGTCAAGAATAGTCATACAATCATACGGTAGACGACTTTGGTGATTTCTGCCACCCTAACGAACTCACTCATCGTGAAGGACAGGAAAAGCATGGAACGCTACGGTCACTTCATCGCCGGCGCATTTTCAGATCCGGCCTCCGGCGACTGGTTCGACACCGTCAACCCCTATACCGGTCAGCCCTGGGCACAGATCGCCCGCGGTTCGAAGCAGGACATCGACCGGGCGGTTTCGGCGGCGCGCGAAGCGTTCGAGGTCTGGAGCGCGCTGAAGCCGTCGGCCCGGGGCAAGATACTCTGCCGGCTGGCCCACCTGATCGAGGAGAAGGCCGAGCATCTCGCCAAGATCGAGGTGCGTGACAACGGCAAGCTCTATGCCGAGATGCTGTCGCAAACCCGCTATCTGGCCGAATGGTACCGCTACTATGGCGGCCTTGCCGACAAAATAGAGGGAGCCGTCATCCCGTCGGACAAAGCAGGCATCTTCAACTTCACCCGCTACGAGCCGCTCGGCGTGGTCGGTATGATCACCCCGTGGAACTCGCCGCTGCTTCTGCTTTCGTGGAAGCTGGCCGCAGCGCTTGCCGCGGGCAACACCGCGGTAGTCAAGCCGTCCGAATTCACATCCGCTTCCACCCTCGAATTCATGCCGCTCTTCGAGAAGGCCGGCTTTCCGGCCGGCGTCGTCAACACGGTGACCGGCTTCGGCACGGAGGTCGGGGCGGCACTGGTCGACCATCCGGACGTCGCGAAGATCGCCTTCACCGGCTCCGACATCGGCGGACAGAAGGTCTATGAAGCGGCGGCCCGGCAGATCAAGCACGTCTCGCTGGAACTCGGCGGAAAGTCGCCCAACATCGTCTTCGAAGACGCGGACATGGAGGCGGCGGTGATGGGTGCCATCTCCGGCATCTTTGCCGCGACCGGGCAGACCTGCATCGCAGGTTCGCGCCTGCTCCTGCAGCGTTCGATCCACGACCGGTTCATGGAACGCCTGCTCGAGATGGCACGGGCGGCCAAGACCGGCGACCCGATGCTGCCCGACACCAATGTCGGCCCGGTCACCACGCCGGCCCAGTTCAAAAAGGTGCTCGACTACATCGCCATCGCGCGCGAGGAAGGCGCGCGCTGCGTGCTCGGCGGCAAGCCCGTAGCCGATGCACCCGGCGGACAATTCGTAGAGCCGACGATCTTCACCGGCGTGACGAACAGGATGCGTATTGCCCAGGAGGAGGTATTCGGCCCGGTGCTGGCGGTGATCCCCTTCGAGGACGACGAGGATGCCGTCCGCATCGCCAACGATATCCAGTTCGGCCTCGCCGCCGGCGTCTGGACCAGGGACATGGCGAGGGCGCTCAAGATGTCGGAGCGGCTGCGGGCGGGCACGATATGGATCAACACCTACCGAGCCGTCAGCTACACCTCGCCCTTCGGCGGCTACAAGCGCAGCGGAATCGGGCGCGAAAGCGGTCTGGAGGCCGTCAGGGAATATCTTCAAGTGAAGTCCGTCTGGATCGCCACGGAGACGTCCGTCGCCAATCCATTCATCATCCGGTGAGCCCGTATGGCGCGGCGGATCTGTCGCCGTGCTGTGCGCCACCATCATGTGTCCGCGGTGCATCAAGCCAGTTGCGCTTTCAAAATATGATTGTATTATCGTAGTACTTTTTAACAGCGGCCCCGTGCCGTTAAACAGTGTTGGGGAGGAGCTATGGGTCGCCTTCAGGGGAGGGCTGCGTTCGTAACGGGCGCTGCCGGTGGCATCGGTCTAGCGATTGCGCTTGCCATGGCCCGCGAGGATGCCCGGGTCGGAATGGCCGACATCAATGCCGAGCTCCTGGGCAAGGCAATCGACGGAGCGAAAGGCCTCGACCTCCACCCCTATCAATGCGACGTGGCGGACCGCACAGCGGTCCGCCACGCCATCGATACGCATGCGGAAGCATCCGGCGGGCTCGACATTCTGGTCAACAATGCGGTCAGTTTTCACTACGCGCCGCTGGCCGAATTCCCGGAGGACATTGCTTCCCAAATGCTCGATGTCGGCGTCAAGGGCGTCTACTGGTGCTTTCAAGCGGCCACGCCGCATCTGATCCGCCGCGGCGGGGGCAGCATCATCAATTTGTCCTCCATCGCGGTGTCCATGGCGTTCCCGAACGCCGCCGTCTACACCTCGATCAAAGGCGCGGTCGATGCCCTCACACGCCAACAGGCGGCCGAATTGGGCCCGCACGGGATTCGCGTCAACGCCCTCGCGCCCGGCTCGGTGCCGACCCCGGGCGCCAATTCCGTCATCGACGCGAGCGGCTGGGAAAGCCGTGCTGGAAAATCCGTGTTGAAGCGCCTGCCCACTGCTGAGGAGATCGCGGACTCTGCCGTGTTCCTGGCTTCGAACGAGGCGAAGAACATCACCGGGATCACGCTGAAGATCGATTCCGGCATGACGATCGCCGGCCCCTGAGGCAGTGGCCGGCCGTGCGGTAACAACTCAGAGGCCCTGTTCATGACGGACGCTCAGATACTTGCCGAAAGCATATTGCAGGCCCTGGCGACCGGCATTCTCATAGGCGCGATCTACGGGCTGATGTGCGTAGGCCTTGCCATGATCTTCGGCATCATGCGGGTCATCAACTTCGCCCAGGGCGATTTCATGATGCTGGGCATGTATGCCGCCTATTATCTGCTCGTCACCTTCGGCGTGCAGGCGCTGTTCGGCACCGTGGCGGGCCCCTACATCGCCGTGGCTGTCGCAGGCCCGCTGCTCTTCGCCTTCGGCTACGGCGTCCACCGGCTGCTCATCCGGCAGGTCACCGGCATCCGCACGGCCGAAATGGAAGCCGAAGGGCATTACGCCCAGCTCATCCTGACGCTCGGCATCGCGCTGGTGCTGCAGAATGGCGCCATGATCCTGTTCGGGGCACAGCTCATATCCGTTCGCACCCCGCTCACCGGCGACGCATGGATGCTGCCGCTGGGCGAGGTGATGGCCGTCTTCTTCAACAAGGCGCGCGTGGTGGCGGCAGTGATTTCCGGCGCGATCATTCTCGCATTGTGGCTGGTCATCACGCGTTCGCGGTTGGGCAAATCCCTGCGCGCGGCGGCGGACAATCCGGAAGCCTCCACCTATATGGGCATCGATGTCGACCGCGCCCATCGCACTGCCTTTGCCCTCGGCACGGCGGTCACGGCCGTCGCGGGTGGTCTGCTCGCCACCAACTATCCCTTCCACCCCTTCGTCGGCCTCGAATATGTGATCATCATGTATGCCGGCGTGGTGCTGGGCGGCATCGGCAGCATCATCGGCGCCTTCTGGGGCGGGATGGCCATCGGTCTCGTGCAGCAGCTTTCGATCCTCGTCCTGCCGACGCAACTCCAGAACGCCACGATCTTCGTCTTCTTCCTGCTGATCGTCATCTTGCGTCCGCAAGGCTTCTTCGGCCGGCTCACGGAGCGTACCTGATGGCATTCGTCCGCTCCCTCGTTCCGTTCTTCGTCTTCGCGGCGATTTATCTCGCCGTCGCCATGTTGGTGAGGAACTCCTACCATCAGCTCATTATCACCCTCGTGCTCGTCTGGGCGGCCTTCGGGCTCTCCTGGAACATGCTGAGCGGCTATACGGGGCTGATCTCGTTCGGCCACGCCTCCTTCTTCGGCCTCGGAGCCTTCGCCACGGTGCTGGCGCAGATCAATCTCGGCCTGTCTCCATGGATCATGCTGCCGGTATCGGCGCTCATCGGAGCGCTCGCCGGCGTGCTCATCGGTCTGCCCACTTTCCGCCTGCGCGGTCACTACTTCGCGCTCTCCATGCTCGCCTATCCGCTCGCGATGTACTACGTGTTCCAGTGGCTCGGTTACCCCGAAATCACCATCCCGCGCGTGCTTGAAAATCCGGCCGCCTACATGCAGTTCAGCGACGGCCGGGTCTACACGGTGCTGGCGCTCGTCCTGCTTACGGTGGTCGTCGTCATCAGCCGCTGGGTCGAGCGCTCGCGCTTCGGCATGTCGTTGGTCGCCATCAAGCAGAACGAAGCGGCCGCGGATGCTGCCGGCGTGGACGTCCTGCGCTGGAAACTGAAGGCTATCGCCTTGAGCGGCGCCATTGCCGGTGCCGTCGGCTCCTTCTATGCGGTGGTGATCCTCGTCATCACGCCCAATTCGGTCTTCGGCATGCTTGTCTCCGCGCAGGCGCTGACGGTTGCGATGTTCGGTGGCGTAGGCACGGTCTGGGGGCCGATCATCGGAGCTGCCTTCCTGATCCCGATTGCCGAAGTGCTGCATGCCGAGCTCGGTTCCTACCTGCCGGGCATCCAGGGCGTCGTCTACGGCCTCGCCATCATCGTACTCATCATCGCAGCGCCGGAAGGCGTTTTCTGGAAAGGCCGCGACCTGTTTCGCGCACGGCGCCCCTCCGCTCCCCGCTCCGAAGCCAAGCAAGCGGCGCGGGCGGCGGATCACAGCAGCGCCGGCCGGGTTCCCATTCGCAGCATATCCGACGAGATCGTGCTCGACGTGCGCAACATCTCCAAGAGCTTCGGTGGATTGAAGGCCGTCCAGGACGTGAGCTTCACCGTGCGCAAGGGCGAGATCCTCGGCATCATCGGCCCGAACGGTGCCGGCAAGACGACACTCTTCAACCTGCTGAACGGCTTTCAGAAGCCCGACACGGGCCAGGTCCTGCTGCACGGAGAAGATCTCGCCGGCCGCAAGCCCCACTATATCTGCCGGGCAGGCGTCGGGCGCACCTTCCAGATCATGCGGCCCTTCAAGCGCTGGAGCGTGGCCGACAACGTTAAGGTCGGCGCCTATGTGAAGGCGGAGGACGAGGAGGACGCACAGCGGATCGCGCGCGACGCCGTCAGGCGCGTGGGGCTTGCCCCGATCTCCGACCGAGTTGCCTCCGCGCTTACCACCAAGGAGCTGCGCCTGATGGAGCTTGCGCGCGCGACCGCCGGCCAGCCGGAGATCCTCCTGTTGGACGAAACGCTCGCTGGTCTCGGCAGCGACGAGGCGAAGGAGGTGGTTGAGGTCATCCGCGAGCTCGCCGCCACAGGCTTCACCATCATCATCATCGAGCACACCATGCAGGCCATGGTGCAGCTCGTAAACCGTTTCCTGGTGCTTGATCACGGGCAACTCCTCACCGAAGGCAAACCGCAGGAGATCACCAGGGATCCGCGCGTCATCGAGGCATATCTTGGAGCGAAGTGGGCCGCCAATGCTTGAGATCAACAAGCTGACATCGGGTTATTCCGAAGTCCCGGTGCTGCGGGAGGTCTCGATCACCGTCGGCGCCGGGCAGTTCGTCTCCATCGTGGGGCCGAACGGCGCGGGCAAGACGACGCTCTTCAAGACGATCTCCGGAACCGTCTCGCCGATGGGCGGGGCGATCCGCTTCGAAGGCGAGGATCTCTTGAAGATCGCGCCATCAGACCGCCCGCATCTGGGCATCGCCCATGTCCCGGAAGGGCGTCAGGTCTTCGCCTCGCTGACTGTGCTCGAGAATCTGGAGATGGGGGCCTTCACGGAGGCCGGCCGGAAATCCTGGAAGACGAACATCGACAAGATCTTCGCCTGGCTGCCCGTCCTGCGTGAGCGTGCGGAGCAGCTCGCCGGCACGCTTTCCGGCGGTGAGCAGCAGATGCTGGCGATCGGTCGCGGCCTCGCCTCGGCGCCGAATCTCCTGATGCTCGACGAGCCGTCGATGGGGCTGGCGCCCGCCATCGCCGATTTCATTTTCGACAAGCTTATCGAGATCCGCAAGGACACAGGTTTGACCATCTTGCTTGTCGAACAGCGCGTCGCCGAAGCGCTGCAGTTCGCCGACCACGGCTATGTGCTGGAGACCGGACGTGTCGTCCTCGAAGGCAACAGCCAGGCTCTGCAGGCCGACGACCGAATCCGGCAGGCCTATCTGGGCATGTGACTGCCCGAAATCAGAAAGGGAGGAAATGACAATGCGTACCCTGCGAAAGCTTCTACTTGCAAGCGCCGCCGCGCCGTTTGCCGCCCTGGCGTTGGCCGGAATGGCAATGGGCCAGGACGGGACGGAGCCGGTGCAGATCGGCCTTATCGTTCCCGTCTCGGGAATCTACGCGCGCCCCGGCCAGGTCATGCAGATGGGCGCCGAACTTGGCATCGAAGACGTGAATGCCGCCGGCGGCATCTCCTGCCTTGACGGCGCACCGCTGGAGCTGGTGGTGATCGACAGCGGCGACAGCGTCGAGAAGGCGACAAACGCAGCCCAGCGCATGGTTGCCGAATATCCGGATCTCGTCGGCGCCAGCGGCGCCTATCTCAGTTCCTTCACGCTGGCGGTCACGGAAGTGACGGAGCGCGCCAACCTGCCGCTGCTCACCCTCTCCTATTCGGACCTGATCACCGAGCGCGGCTTCAAGAACGTCTTCCAGACCTCGGCTACGGCCGGCGCGCAGGCCTCCATCGCCCTGCCGATCATCATGGACCTGGCGGAAAAGGAAACCGGCGAGCGCCCGAAGACGGTGGCGATCATCACTGACAACACCGCCGCCTCCCTCTCTTCGGTCGAGCGCATGAAGGGCGGCCTGCTAGACGAGCTCGGCCTCGAAGTGGTCATGGAAGAGGTCTTCACACCACCGCTTGCCGACGCCTCCGCACTGGTGCAGCGCGTTCGCACGAGCCGGCCCGACCTCCTTTTCTTCCTGCCGACCGTGATCTCCGATGCCAATCTCATCCTGCAGAAGATGCAGGAGTTCCGCGTCGACGTGCCGACCATCTCCTTCGGCATCGCCATCGCGGAGCCGGAGGTGCTGAACGTGATGGATCCCGCGCTTCTGGAAGGCGTCATGTCGGCAGTTGCCAACTGGGGCGTGAAGGGCCAGGAGGACCTGATCCAGCGGCTCAACGAGCGCTACGGCGAGCCGTGGATGACACAGAACGCCATCTCCACCTATGGCGATATGTGGATCTTCAAGGCCGCGCTGGAGGAAGCCTGCAGCCGCGACCGCGAAGCGGTGGCCGAGGCGCTGCGCAATCTCGATGCAGGACCCAGCAGGTACTATCCCGGCGGCACGATCAGCTTCGACGAAAAGGGGCGCCGCGACGGCGCCAGCCTGACCATCATCCAGTGGCAGGACGGTGTGCCGGTCACGGTGTTCCCGGAAGAATTGGCGGTTGCCGAGCCGCGCTGGCCGAGCGAATGACCACGCATCGCCGAGGCATGCGCGGCGTGCCTCGGCTGATCGGCGGGGACAACTGCCGGTCGTCCGCAGCCGGTGTTGTCGCCATACCTGCATCCGGGGGTCAAAAAAATCGCGTGATACGTCACGCGATTTTCGATGCTTCCATGTTGAACAAGGTTCCGACCTGCTCGATCTCCCCGATACGCCAGAGCCGATCGAGTAGCGGGCCGAGTTCGCCTTGACGCACGGCGCCGCCGGAAAGGGCGAGCGAGCGGAACTTCGCCTCGATTTCGTCACGCGAAAGCGTATTCCCCGGGTCACCCTTCGGCTCGTCGACGCGACCGTGAAGCTCGCGGCCCTCGACCGTCATGACGGTCACCTTGCCGATCCAGCGCGCCGGATAGGCGCTGTCCACTTCCGGGTCGAGCACCATTCTTGTGCGCTCGATGAAGGAGAGCGCCTTGGCGTCGTTGAGCACCTGTGCGAACTCCGCCAGCCCGGCGCGGCGGTGCACCGCCACGAGGCCGAGGGTGGTGCCCATCGAGAACTTGGCCTGATGAACGGACTGCGGCATCGAAACGGCGCCGAGAACGTCGATCGCGCCCTGGTGTACATGCGTGACGACTTCGGCGACGTCTTCCGGTTCAAGGTTATGCGTTTCGATCACCTGAAGCAGCGCATCGGCGGCGGGATGCGTATGCCGGCAGGAGGCGTGGAATTTGAAGGAGGTTTCCGTCACTGCCCAACGCTCACCCAGGCGGTCGAGCAGCCGCGCGGGATCGGCATCGCTCGACATTCCCGCCGCAAGCCCCTGCCTGCCCTCCAGAATCTTCTTTGCGCCCGTAAAACCATTCCTGGCGAGCCACGCCGCCATAAGCCCGTTTTCCGCGGCCTTGGCCGTGTGAAGCTGCTTGGAATCGGCAGCATCGCGCAGGAATTCCCAAAGGCCTGCCGTCTGGGTTCCGGCAGAGCCGAAGGCATGGAGCATGGTCGCGGGACCGAAAGCCAGGAGTCGCCCGGCGGCTGCGGCCGCGGCAAGAGCGCCCGCCGTGCCCGTGGTGTGGAAGACCGTGTAATGCGAGCGGCCGAGGAATTCGCCGACCCGGATGCCGACCTCGTAGCCAGCCACCGATGCGGCCAGAAGGTCGCGGCCCGATGCGCCGAGTGCCTGCGCCGTCGCGAGCGCCGCCGGGAACACGACGGCCGCCGGATGGAAGACAGAGCCGTTGTGGACGTCGTCCTGTTCGGAGACGTGACTGGCGGCGGCGTTCACCGCAGCGGCGAAGATGGGGGATGTCGTGCGGCGGTTGGTCAGGATCTCCGCCGGGCCAGCCGCGGGTCCCATCTCATCGGCATATTGCTCGAGGGCCGAAATCGGCCGCTGCCCACTGCCGGAAAGCGCGGATCCCACCCAATCGACGAAAAGCTCGGTTATGCGCGCGATCACGTCATTGGGAATGGCCTCGTAGCCGAGTCCCGCCGCAAAGGCGGCGAGTTCCGCTGTCTCCGTGCCTTTTGCCTTCCCAAGAAGTGGATTGCGTTCGCCCATGGCTCGATCCCTTCAGAAGGAACGTGGCAGGCCGAGGACATGCTCTGCCACATAGGAGAGGATGAAGTTGGTCGAGATCGGCGCGACCTGGTAAAGTCGCGTTTCACGGAACTTGCGCTCGACGTCATATTCCTCGGCGAAACCGAAGCCGCCATAGGTCTGCAAGCAGACATTGGCAGCCTCCCAGGAGGCGTCCGCCGCCAGCAGCTTGGCCATGTTGGCCTCCGCACCGCAGTCTTCCCCCGCGTCGAACTTCCGCGCCGCCTTGAAGCGCATCAGGTTCGCCGCCTCGATGTTCACATAGCCGCGGGCAATGGGAAACTGGACGCCCTGGTTCTGACCGGTCGGGCGGTCGAAGACCCGCCGCTCCCTTGCATAAGCTACCGCCTTTTCGGTGAACCAGTAGCCGTCACCGATGCATTCGGCCGCAATCAAGGTGCGTTCCGCGTTGAGCCCGTCGAGAATGTACCGGAATCCCCTGCCCTCCTCGCCGATCAGGTTCTCGGCCGGAATCTCTAGGTCGTCGAAAAACAGCTCATTCGTCTCGTGGCCCACCATGTTGCGGATGGGCTTCACCGTCAGCCCGTTGCCGATCGCCGCATGCAGGTCGACCAGGAAGATGGAAAGGCCCTCGGACTTCTTCCTCACCTCGGCCAATGGAGTCGTGCGGGCGAGCAGGATCATCAGGTCGGAATGCCGGATGCGCGAGATCCAGACCTTCTGGCCGTTGACGAGATAGCGGTCACCCCTCTTTTCCGCCGTGGTCTTCAGCCTCGTGGTGTCGGTTCCGGTCGTCGGTTCGGTGACGCCCATCGATTGCAGGCGCAGCTCTCCGGAAGCGATCTTCGGCAGATATTTCTCCTTTTGTGCCTCAGAGCCGTGACGCAGCAGCGTGCCCATATTGTACATCTGGCCGTGGCAGTGGCCCGCATTGCCGCCTGCCCGGTTGATCTCCTCCATGATGATGGAGGCCTCCACGAGCCCCAGCCCGGAGCCGCCATATTTTTCGGGAATCATGGCCGCGAGCCACCCGGCTTTGGTCAGCGCCTCGACAAATTCTTCCGGATAGGTCCGATCGGCGCCGTGCCTGCGGTGGTACTCCGGCGGAAAGCCGGCACAAAGCGCGCGCAGCGCCTCGCGCAGGTCTTGATGTTCGTCATGCGGGGCTTTCATGGCGACTCGCTTCCTTGGCTTCCTACCGCGGTAATCTCTTCCTCACCCAATCCGATCTCGCGGAGAATGGCTGTGGTATGCTCACCAAGAGCGGGAACGGGGCCGAGCCGCGGCTGCCACGCCGCACCTGAGAACGGCAGAAGGACCGGGATGGTGCGGCCAGGCATGCCGACATCCCGCCATCGCCCGCGCGCAGCAAGCTGCGGATGCGCCCAGAGCGCGGCCATGTCGTTGACGCTCGCCGTGCCTATGTTGGCTGCCTCGAGCCTCGACATGGCCTCTGCCGTCGCCAGCTTGGCCATAGCCGACCTGATCTGCGGATCGAGCAGTTCCATGTGTCTCGTACGGCCCGCATTCCCCTTGAAGCGCTCGTCCACCGCAAGATCCTCCCGCTCCAGCACGAGGCGGCAGAAGGCCTGCCATTCGCGGTCGTTTTGCAGGCCGAATAATACCGTGCCGTCGGAGGTGTCATAAGGGCCGTAGGGAAATATGGTCGCGTGACCTGCTCCGGCGCGCCGCGGAGGCTCCGCCGTATCGGTGGCGAAATACATGGCATAGCCCATCCACTCGGCCATGGCTTCCAGCATGGAGATCTCGATGTGGTCGCCCCTGCCGGTCTTGTGACGGTTTAGGAGCGCAGCGAGGATAGTGCTGTAGGCCGAGACGCCGGCCGCGGTATCGGCAATAGAAATCCCCGCCTTGGCCGGCGCCTCCGGCGTGCCCGTGACGGAGAGGAAACCGGCCTCGGCCTGGATCAGGAGGTCGTAGGCCTTTTTCCCGCCATAGGGGCCGCCTTCTCCATAACCGGAGATCGCGCAGGTGATCAGCCTTTCGTTTTCGGCACGGAGCGTCTCGTGGCCAAGTCCAAGGCGGTCGGCCGCGCCCGGCGCCAGGTTCTGCACGAAGACGTCAGCCTTCTCTATAATCCGCCTGAACACGGAGACTGCCTCCGGCTTCTTCAGGTCGAGCGTGAGGCTCTCCTTGGAGCGGTTCGTCCACACGAAGTGGCTGGACTGGCCCCGGGCGCGGGTATCGTACTGGCGCGCGAAGTCGCCGCCATCCGGCCGTTCCGCCTTGATGACGCGGGCGCCCTGGTCGGCCAACAGCCGCGTCGCATAGGGCGCGGCGATGGCCTGCTCCAGGCTGACGACGAGAATTCCGTCGAGCGGGCGCGTCATGTCTCCACCACGACGGTTGCCGTCATCGCCAGGCCGCCCTCGGCATTCGTCGCCCAGAGATCAACCTTGCCTTCCCGGTCCGGCGGACTGCCGTTGAGATGCATCTCCCGGCCGTCGAAGAGCGGCGAGACGGCGCGGAAACCGAATGATTTGATCCGCGCCGCCGGCAGCTTGCGGCGAACAAGATCGAGCAGTAGCGTGGCCGACAGCGGACCATGGACGACGAGGCCGGGATAACCTTCCACGTCGGTGACATAGGGCCGGTCGTAATGAATTCGGTGGCCGTTGAAGGTAAGCGCGGAATAGCGAAAGAGCAGGACCGGATCCGGCACCAGCAAGCGGTGCCATTCGCCAGGCTCCCGTTTCTCCGGTGCGGGCGTCACCGCCGGCTGCTGCAGGCCGCGATAGACGATATCGTGTTCGTCTGTGACAAGAACCGGCCCGTCGGGTCTGCCGATCTCATGGCGGACCGTGACGAAGACGAGTTCGCTGGCCCGCCCCTCCTTCCGCTTTACGGAGGCGATGATCGATCGCCGCACGAGCGGCGCGCCGACCGGCAGGTCACCTGCAAAGTCGAGCCTGCTCCCCGCCCACATCCGCCGTGGCAGATGGTGGACCGGTGGCAGGAAGCCGCCCCGCTTGGCGTGGCCGTCCGGCCCCAGTCCCGACTGCCTTTCGCACGGCAGGAAGACGAGCCAATGGGAAAGCGGCGGCGCGGGATAGCCCTCACCGGGCGGAGGATCGTCGCGGTCGAGAGTCGCAAGGAAGCGAGCGACCGTCTCCGCGGTGAGGAGATCCTCGCGCGTCTCGGACTTCCCGATCCAGTCTTCGAGCGGCGTGTCCATATGTGTTTCCTGGCTGCTTTGGGGACTGCCCGAGGGCCGCAACAATATTGTCTTACCGTATGATCACGAATCCTTGCGCAGCGCCGCCCCGGCGGTTTCGCTGCCGTTACTTCATCCGTTCCGGCAGCCAGGTCACGATCTCCGGATAGGCATAGATCAGGACCTGGAACCCCAGCATGATGCCCACAAACGGCAGGACGCCGTAGACGATCTCGCGCAAGGGCACACTGCTGGCAACGCCTCGGAGGATGAACAGAACGATGCCGACCGGCGGCGTGACGAGCCCGACCTCGATCATAATCACCAGCGCCACGCCGAACCAGAGCGGATCCAGCCCAAGCGACATGATGATAGGAAAGGTGACGGGTAGCGTCATCAGCATCATGGAGATGGATTCGATGAACATGCCGAGCACCACATAGATCGCAGCGATCACCAGCATGATCATCCATGGCGCAAGCTCGGTCGCCTCGACATAACTCACCAGCGTCCGCGGGATGCGCAGGAAGTCGAAAACCCAGCTCATGATCGCCGCGCCGACGACGATCATCAGCAGGAAGGACGTGATGCGAACCGTCTCCAGCGCGATCTCCGCCATCGCCCGCAACGTGATCATGCGGCGCAGGAGGCAGATGAAGAAGGAGGCGGCCGCCCCCACCGCGCCCGCCTCGCTCGGCGTGGCGATGCCGAGATAGAGCGAGCCCAGCACCATCAGGATGATGATGGCGAACGGCAGGACGGAGGCCGTTCCCCTCAGCTTCTCCGCAATTGTGAAGTGCTCGCCGCGCGGCGTCGCCGCAGGCCGCAAGACGGACCAAGCTGCCACACCGCCCATGAAGCCGAGGCTCAACAACATGCCCGGAATGATGCCGCCGACGAAAAGTTGGGTGACCGGCACGCCCACTGTGGTGCCGTAAATGATCATGGCAATGCTGGGCGGGATCAGGATTCCCAGCGTGGCCCCCGCCGCCACGACCCCGAAGGTGAGCCTCTGGCTGTAGCCGCGCTTGATCATCTCCGGACAGGCAACTTTGCCCATCGTGGCGGCCGTGGCCAGGCTCGAACCGGAAACGGCAGCGAAGACCGCCGAAGCGCCCACCGTCGCATGCGCCACGCCGCCCGGCGTGCGGCCGAACCAGCGCGTCAGCGCGTCGAACATCTCGCTGGTCACCCCGCTGCGGATGAGCAGCGCACCCATGAGGACGAACATGGGCACAGCGGTCAGCGTGAAGGTGTTGACGCTGTTCCAGGATCGCTCCGCCAGCACGGAAAGCAGCGGGTTGGGTAGGAGGAAGACCAAGCCCAAAAGCCCGACGATGCCGAGCGTGAGCGCCACACGCACCCCGACGAGCAGCAGGCCTAGAAGGGTGGCGACAAGGAGAAGGCCCATCAGCGGCAGGGCCGCCCCCTTGGCCGTCCAATAGACGAGGCCGAGAGTGCCGATCGCGGCCCCCACGGCAAGGAGCATCCTAGGGCCGTTGACGACGAGCACACCGGCCAGCGCCACCGCCACTATGGCCATCGAACCGTAATCGAGCGGCCAACCAGTGGGTCGAACCGGTCCGGTGCCGAGCCAGACAAGGAACAGGGGAAGGCCGAGCGCAAGCAGCGGCACCACCACGGAGACGGAGCGATGCGGTCGGCTGCTCCTGAGAATATCCCCGAAAATGGCTAGCGCGAAGGCGAGATAGCCGATGGAGACAGGGACCTGCGGGATCCATTGCGGGGTGCCCAGCAGACCCCAGTCGCGGGTGTCGTTCACATATTCCTGATAATTGAAGATCACCATCTGCCAGCCGGTGAACAGGACGAAAACGAGTCCGAGCCAATTGGCGAAGATCTCGAAGACGCGGCGCCGCTCCGCCCGCAGGTTGGCGAGCACGAGCTCCACCTGCACGTGGTCGCCGGCCCTCTGCGCCTGGGCCAGCCCCAGAAAGGTCATGCCGACCAGGATGTAGGTGGCGATGTCCGTGCCCCAATAGGTGGGATCGTTGAGCGCATATCGGGAAAAGATCTCGAAGCAGACGATCGAGGTCATCACCACGAGTGCGAGCGCGCTGAGATATCCCGTTGCATCGCTGACGCGGTCGATGAGGATAATGGTGGATGTGGCTTCGCCCGAAGGTGACGAGGGCGTATCCACGCATTCCTCCGCGTGCTGCATCTGAATCCTCCCGCTCAAGCTCCCCTCGCCGGCACATGACACAGCTGCATCTCTACCGACACCGGCCGCGCGGCAGACAGGGAACACACGACCGAAGCTAGCATCGGCTTTCGACCGTTGCAATGTCCTGTGTGATTGTATTATTGTCAGTGCATCCGATTTCAGAGGGCAGTTCGGCCGCGCCATACAACCAGGGAGGAATAGCATGACCAGGAAGCTCGACAAGGCAGGTGCCTGCGGAATTGCGTCGCTGATCGGCAGCGTGGCTACGCGTGCCGTTGCGTTCGGCTTTGCCGTTTCCGCCATGTTGGCCCTGCCCTCGCAGGCGGCCGCCCAGGACTTCGACCTCACGATGGGTGTGCTTGCGTCTCCGAACTCGCTCTACACGGCCATGATGGAGCAGGTGCCCGAGCGCATCTCCAAAGCGACCGGCGGGAAGGTGCAGGTCACGCTCAACGATTCGTTGGTCGGCGGCACGCAGATCACCGCCGCGGTAAGGGACGGACGCGTGCCGATGTCCGGCGCGTTGCACACCTATCTGGCGGGCGACGATCCACGCATGGGTTTGTTCAACCTGCCCGGCCTCGTCAACAACATGGCCGAATACACCTATCTCTGTGAAGCCTTCTGGTGCGAAGACGTGGAGCGGCTGTGGGAGGAGAATTGGAACTCTGTCGTTCTGGCCGAAGGAGCCTGGTGCAGCCAGGCGCTGTTTTCGAAAGAACCGATCCGCACCTTGGAGGATTTCCGCGGCAAGGTGCTCAGGGTCCACAATCCCCAGACGGCCGCGCTGATGGAGGCAATCGGGGCGGAGCCGGCACCCCTGCCGCTCTCCGAGATACCGCCGGCGCTCGAACGCGGCGTCATCGACGGTGTCTTCACATCCACCTGCTACGGCAACGGCCAGGAATATTGGCGGCTGGCCGAAAACGTCCAGAACTGGCAGATCGGGCCGATCACCGGCTGGGTCGTCATCATCAACAAGGATGTATGGGAATCCATCCCCGAGGACCTGCGCACCGCGATCCAAGCGGAGATGGACGATCTCGAGCACGAGGCGCTCTATAACTTCTATGACTATGTCAATGCCGCCGTCGCCGACATGGAAGCGGCAGGGATCGAGTACTGGACGGCGCCACAGAGCGAGGTCAACCGCGTAACCGCGCCGGAATATGCCGAGGCTGCCTATCAGGCCTTCTACGACCGGGCCCGGGAGCTTGGCTTCGACGGCGAGGCCTATGTCGAGCGCGCGCGTGCCGTTCTTGGAAAGTGACTGCGGGCTTGCCTGCAAGACAGCATCAGTGCCGGCGCGTGCTTGCGCGCCACGAAAGTCCTCCCGCCGCGCCCGGCGTCGCGGGAGCTGCATTGTCTCGCTTCGCACGGGACAATGCACGGTGGGTGCCACCGTTCCCCATGGCCCAACAGACCGGGCTCCCAGGCATTATCAGGAAGGTGAAGAGCTAGATGGACGACAAACTGTTCGACAAGGGATTGGCAAAGCGCAAGGCGACGCTTGGCGCGGAGTACGTCGAGAAGAATCTCGCCTCGGCGGATGACTTCAGCCTTCCATTTCAGGAGGCGATGACGGCGTGGTGCTGGGGCTTTGGATGGGGCGACGATGCAATCGACCCGAAGACGCGCAGCCTCATGAATCTCGCAATGCTCGGAGCGCTCGGCCGTTGGCACGAATGGGAGACCCATTGCCGCGGCGCCCTACGTAACGGTGTTACCAAGGAACAGATCCGCGCGGCCGTCCATGTCGTCGCGATCTACGGCGGCGTTCCATGCGGAGTCGAATGCTTCCGCATCGCTCGCAGGATTCTGGAGGAGGCCGGGCAGCTCTAAGCAGCCCGCGCCTCCTTCCATCTACCCGGCCTTCGACAGACAGGACGGAACGCGTATCCAGCGCGCGTTGGTGTCCACTTCTCGAACCAGTCGCCATTCAAGCCGCTTCACTGACAAGCGTCGAACCCGTGCGGCGAAGATCATCCGTAGCGACGAAGCGCCAGAAAGCCACATCTAGCTAGCTTCTGGACTTCGCTCTCACTGAAACAGGTATCCGTTCATTTTCGCTTTGTCACTGCACAGAAAATGCACGGGGATCTCATTAACAAGTTGAGATCTAAGGATTCTCCGTCCAATCCATCATCGGGGCGATGGCGAACTTAAGGGATTGGTTATACTGCATCTTCCTGCATTGTCATGGAGCTGATCGAGAACGTGTGCATTGGCTTTTGGACCAGATTGCACACGCTTTTAGCACTTTGATCTCTCTGTGCACACCGAACGCACACGCCGGGAAGGAGTGCAACGAACGGCGACCTTCGTAAAATTGGTTCGAGGAAGTGGCATGTACAAGTGCGCACCCAGGACAAGAACATCTGGGTGCCCTATGGCCAGTGTGAGGTGACCTATGCCGTCCGTGAAAGGCTCGATAGCGGTGGTGGAGGTGACGGGCGAGGTCCGCTCAAGGCCCTTGATCCCGCTGGGTGACGAATCGTCAGCCATAAACATCTCCACGTGCCGTCAGGCTCGTGCCTTAATTCCACATGGCATTCTTACTTTCGATTGCCGTCACCAGGATTTCACCGCCGCCAGCACGAGGGAACAGTCCCGTGCCTCATCCTGGCGCGCCCATGATTCCCCCGCTGCCACCGGACACCCACGGGGCGTGTGTTGACACCACACGGCACGTTATTGATATATTACAGGATATCACAGGGAGGAAATGATGAAGATCGCCTTTTCCATAACCGCCACCGCCATCGGATGGATGCTGGCGCTGAACGGGGCGGCTCTTGCCCAGTGGCCGGAGCGCCCCTTGACCCTGATCGTCCCGGCCGGGGCCGGCGGCGGCACCGACGCGACGGGGCGCCTGCTTGCGCAGGAGCTCGAAGAGCGCCTCGGCCAGCCGGTCAACGTGGTCAACCAGGGCCAGGGCGGCGGCGTCGTCGGATTTACGACGATGACCGACGCCGATCCGGACGGATACACGCTCGGCATCGCCTACAACTTCGCCCACTACAAGCCGATGGGCCAGGGCGATTTCGACGTCGCCGACTTGACGCCGATCGCCCAATACAATTTCGATCCCGCCGGCTTCCATGTCCGCCAGGATTCGGAGTGGGATTCGATCACGCAGGCGCTGGACGATATCAAGGCTGATCCGGCCGCCTACGACATTGCCTGCGGCGGCGGCTGCGGCGGCTCCTGGCCGATCGCGCTGGCAACGCTGCTCCAGGAATGGGAGGTGGATCTTTCGCAGGTGCGTATGATTTCCGGCCAGGGCGCCGCCGCGGCGCTGCAGGAGATGGTCGCCGGCGGCTTCGATGTCGTTCCCTGCTCGGTACCGGAAGCCGGTCCGCTGATCGAAGCCGGACAGGTCAAGGGACTCGCCGTCTTCGGCTCCGAAAGGCTGCAGGCCTTTCCCGATATTCCGACGCTGGAGGAAGAGACCGGGCTGGAGCTCGAACTGGGCGCATGGCGGGGGCTTGTCGCTCCCGCCGGCCTGCCCCAGGAGATCGCCGATCAGTTGGAGACGGCCATGGAAGACATCTACAATGATGAGGATTTCCAGCAGACGATGGTCTCGCGCGGCTTCGGCCTGCGGTGGCGCAACTCGGAAGACTTCAAGACCTTCCTCCTCAACGAGGAGGAGCAGGTTCGCGAACTGATCGGCACGCTGGGACTCTAGTGCCCGCTCCAGCCATGAGATGGACGGGCGCCGTCGGCGGGCGGCGCCCATATATGCAGGTCCAAAGAAGTCCATGAACTTGAGAAACACCGCGATCGGGGGAGCGTTCATGGTTCTCGGCGCGGCACTGATCGTCTTCGCCATGCCACTGGAGACGCCGCGCCACATTCCCTACGGTCCCGATCTCTTCCCCAATATCGTCGGTATCGGCATGATCGTCTTCGGTCTCGTCGCCGCTATCCGTGCCTGGAGGGGTGCCGATGCGGCGCCGGGCTTGCGGGGTGAGCGCCGGTTCGGACTGCCGGTCGTGGCCTTTCTCGCTGTCCCCCTTCTATTCGTCGCCGCCGCCCCTGCCCTCGGCTATCTCATCATCATGCCGCTCTTGCTCGGCGGCCTGATCGGCCTGATGCGCGGCCGCTGGATCAGTTCGCTTCTGATCGGGACGGCGATCGCCCTCGCCCTGCAGGTCCTGTTCCAGCAGCTTATGCGCGTCCCGCTGCCCTGGGGCCTCCTTGAACCGTATGCAGGGGTGCTGACATGGATGTGATGCTGCGCGCCCTCGTGCTGCTGGCCGATCCGGTCGTCATTACGGCCATGGTGCTCGCGGCCATCTATGGCCTTGCCGTCGGCTCGGTTCCCGGCCTCACCGCATCGATGGCCGTGGCGCTGATCATCCCCATCACCTATTTTCTCGACCCCGTGCCGGCGCTAGCCGCGGTCATGTCGCTCTCGGCCATGGCGATCTTCGCCGGTGATCTGCCGGGCGCGCTCCTGCGCATCCCCGGCACGCCGGCATCGGCCGCCTATGCCGACGAAGCCTATCGCATGACGCAGCAAGGCAGGGCGTCGCAGGCGCTGGGCGTGGGGCTCGTCTGCTCAGCCGTCGGCGGTGTCTTCGGCGCCATACTTCTGATCACCGCGGCGCCATGGCTGGCGCGGATAGCCCTTCAGTTCTCCAGCTACGAGAAATTCTGGCTTGCCTGCCTGGGACTGACGGCGGCGGCGGCTGTCAGCCAGGGACACTGGACAAAGGGCGCATTGTCGCTGCTGCTCGGTCTAGCGATCGCTCAGGTGGGCCTGGACCCGGTTTCCGGCCAGATGCGTTTCACCTTCGGTTTCAGCGCCCTGACCGCAGGACTGAGCTTCATCCCCGTCCTCATTGGCTTTTTCGCCATTCCCGAACTGCTGCGCTATGCCCTCGGTGCTGGCCGCAACGGCGCGCAGGTCGCCGCTGCCGCCGTCGGCCTGTTTCACGGGCTGTGGACGGACTTGAAGCGGCTGCGCTGGGGGATCGCCCGCGGTTCGGCAATCGGTGCGGTGATCGGCGCCATTCCCGGCGCCGGCGCCGATATCGCCGCCTATGTCTCCTATGCACTCTCCAAGCGTCTTTCCCGGCACCCGGAAAAGTTCGGCACCGGCATCACCGACGGGATTGCCTCGGCTTCAGCCTCCAACAACTCCTCCATCGGCGGAGCGCTGATTCCGGCCACCGTGTTCGGCATTCCCGGAGACAGCCTGACCGCCATCATCATCGGCGTCCTGTTCATGAAGGGCCTCAACCCCGGGCCGAACGTCTTCCTGATGAACGCGGATCTGATCAATGCCGTCTTCCTGTCCTATCTCATTGCCAATATCCTGATCGTGCCTTTCGGCTTCGCCGCGATCGCCGGCTATCGCTACGTGCTCAAGGTGCCGAAGTCGGTCCTGATGCCGGCGATCCTGGCCTTCTGCATCGTCGGCGCCTTCGCCGTCGACAACACCATGTTCGCCGTCCTCACAATGCTGATGATGGGCATCGTCGCCTACGCGCTTGAAGAAGGCGGCTATCCGCTGGCACCGGCCATCCTCGGGCTGGTGATCGGGCCGATGCTGGAAGAGACCTTCCTCACGTCGCTGACGCGGGCGCGCGGTGAACTGCTGGCATTCGTGGAAAGGCCCGTCGCCGGCGGCTTGGCGACGGTAACGATCATTTTGTGGCTGTCGCCGCTGATCGTCTTTCTGGTCCGCCTGATCAGGAACAGGAAAGATGCGCAGCGTGACCGAGGGGGCCAGTCCCGTGCTTGAGCCGGAAAGCCGGTCGGAAGCAGCCTACCGGGCGATTGAGGAGATGGTCGTCACCCTGCAGTTGCCGCCGGGCACGGTAACCACCGAGCAGAAGCTGTGCGAGCGTACCGGCTTCGGCCGCACGCCGGTGCGCGAGGCGCTACTGCGGCTTTCCTATGGCTTCCTGGTCACCATACTGCCGCGGCGCGGAGTCCTCGTCCGGCCCGTCGAGGTCGACTACATTCTCATGACGATCGACATACGACAGTCTGTGGAGCGTCTGATGGTCCGCCGGGCGGCGCGGCTGGCCGACGATTTCCAGCGTCGCCGGCTGCGCGATCTCGCGGCACTGATCGAGGAGGCGGCGCACGCGCCGGACCCGCTGCGCTTCATGCGCATCGACGATGCGTTCAATCGTCTATTGGCCAAGGCAGCACAGCATGAAGTGGCGGCCCGCACCTTTGAGCCCCTGCACTGCGTCAACCGCCGGGCAGGCTTCGTCTATGCGGGCGCGGAAGGCAAGGGGCTTGCCGAGACCGGCCGCGAGCACGTGCGGATCATGCACGCCATCGCCGCGGGGAATGCCGCGGAAGCCGAAGCGGCTCTGGACGCACTTCTCGCCAAGTCGATCGAAATCGCCCACGAATTGTCGGCCAGCCAGGCAAGGGAGCTTGTCCCGTGATGCAACGGGCGCACCGGCACGGCGCCGCCCTCGCCTGCCCTTCTTCCAGGCGCAAACCGGAACGAAGATGACCAGGCGCGCAAAATCCTTCAAGGTCGTCATTCATGGCGACAGTTTCGCCGACCGGCAGGCCGACATCGAGACGGCGCTCGGCGACAAGTTCCGCATCGTCGCCGTCGGGCTCGGCGCGGCAGCCGAGGAGAAGCAAGCCGCCTTCGACGATGCCGTGGCGGCGATCACCGTCCGCTATGACGCGGCGACGCCCGCCCCCGCCTCGCTCCGGCTCGTCCAGGTTCCCGGCATCGGATGGGACGACATCGACCTCGCCCATATCCCGCCCGGCGCGAACGTGTGTAATGTCGGCGGGCATGAGACAGGTGTCGCCGAGTACGCGGTTGCCCAGATGCTGGAGTGGTGTCATCGGCTCCGCCCCGCCGAAGAAAGCTTCCGGCGCGGGTCCTGGGAGCGATCGAGCCGCTTCGGCGCAGCTCCGCATCGCGAGCTTTCGGGCTCGACCATAGGCATTGTCGGCTTCGGCGCGATCGGCCGCGTGCTGGCGCGGCTGTTGCGCGGTTTCGGTGTCCGAATCCTGGTGGCCAACCGCTCGCCGATACCCGACGGTTCGGGTGTGGACGGCCGGTTCGCGCTGAGTGACCTGCCGGCAATGGCGGCCGAATGTGATTTCCTCCTCGTTGCACTGGCCCTGACGCAAGAAACGCGTGGCCTCGTCGATCGCGCCGCTCTCGATGCGCTGGGCGCCAAGGGGGTTCTGGTAAACGTGGCGCGCGGGCCGGTGGTCGACGAGACGGCGCTTTGGCAGGCGCTGAGCGACCGCCGTCTCGGCGGTGCCGTTATCGATGTTTGGTACCGATATCCGCCCGCCGAGGACGCCGACCAGCGCCCCGGGCACTATCCGTTCGAAACATTGCCCAACCTCGTCATGACACCGCACCTGTCCGGCTGGACGGCCGGCACGGTCGAGCGGCGGCTGGCCTTCATGGTTGAAAACATCCGCCGCGCAGCCGAAGCGCGGCCGCTGCTCAATGTGGTGTCCAGCCCCTCTACCCGCGCCGGGCGAACGCCGCCCGCACACATTCCTGACACAGGTCGCGGAAAGCAGTGATGAAAAAGCTCCCGAAAGGCGTGCACACCGTCCTCTATGCCCTGTTCGGTGCCGACGGCGAACCGGACCGCCAAGCGATGCGCCGCCAGGTGGATATCTGTGTCGACCGGTATGGCGCGGCCGGTATCGTCACGCTGGGGCTAGCGACGGAGGTGCGGCATCTGACGCAACAGCAGCGCCGTCGCATTGTGGAGTGGAATGCCGCGGACATCGCGGGCCGGGTGCCGCTCGGTGTCACCATCTTCGAGCCGACGCCAGAGGACCAGGTTTCGGCGATCGCTTATGCCGCCGATCACGGCGCCGACTGGGTTATCATCCAGCCGCCCGTAACGGCGTCGGACGAAGCGGCGCTCGCCACGGCATTCGGCACGGTCCTGCGGCAATGCCCGATTCCTGCCGCCATACAGAACGCGCCGCAATTCATCGGCGTCGGCCTCGGCGTCGACGCCATCCGTCGCCTGGGCGACGATCACGACAACCTCATCGCTGTCAAGCAGGAGGTCTCGGCCGTTGAAACGGCTGCCCTGGTCGGTGCGGTGGGCGAGCGGCTGCAGGTCTTTTCGGGGCGCGGCGGGCTGGAGTTGATCGATTGCATGCATGCCGGGATCGAAGGCCATGTCCCGGCACCGGAATACGCCGATTTCCTGATCAGCATCTGGAATGCCATGGCCGCCGGCAAGGAGAACGAGGCCCGCGCCGGCTATGCGCGGCTGCTCCCCATGGCGACCTTCGTCGTCCAGTCGCTCGACACGTTAACAACCTACGGTAAGTTACTGTTTTGCCGCCGTAACAGCCTCGCGTTTTACCCACGTCGCGGAGCACCGGCGCCCACACCCTTCGGCTTCAGGGCGCTGACGGGACACGCGCATATGCTGGGTATAGACACCGCCGGCTGGGACCCGATCGGCTGACCTGCTCGGCAGAGCCCGGCGCTACCACTCGGCGATGGAACCGTCCCTGTGCCGCCAGACAGGAGCGCGCCAGTCGTGCCCCTTCTTGGCATATTCGCGCACAACATCCTCGTCGATGACGATCCCCAGGCCCGGCCCGTCGGGGATGTGGAGGAAGCCGTTCTCGCACACGAACCGGCTTTCCGGCGCCAGCGTGTCGAGAAGATCGCCGTCGCTGTTGTAGTGGATGCCAAGGCTCTGCTCCTGGATGAAGGCGTTGTGGCACACGGCATCGATCTGCAGGCTGGCGGCAAGGGCGATCGGCCCCAGCGGGCAGTGTGGCGCCAGTGCGACGTCGTACGCCTCGGCCATGGCACCGATGCGGATGGTCTCCGTGATACCGCCCATATGGCTGGGGTCGGGGTTGATCACCTGTGCTGCCCGTGCCTCGAACAGGGCCTTGAACTCGGCGCGGCTGTGCATGCGCTCGCCGACCGCCAGCGGGATCGACGTCAACCGCGACAGCTCGCGCAGGGCTTCCAGTTGCCCCGGAGCCACCGCGTCCTCGATGAAGAGCGGCCGCAGCGGCTCGAGCTCGCGCACCAGCACCCGTGCCATCGGCGCGTGCACACGGCCGTGGAAATCGAAGGCGAGATCCAGTTGCAGTCCGACGGCTTCCCGCAGTTCTGCGAGCCGCGTGACGATGCGGTCGATCTCGGCATGGGAATCGACGACGGCAAGCTCGTCGCAGATGTTCATCTTCACCGCGGTAAAGCCCGCCTCCATGGCCGAGCGCGCCTGCACGACGAGGTCGCGCGGGCGATCGCCGCCGATCCAGATATAGCTGCGCACGCGGTCGCGCTGTGCGCCACCGAGCAACGCATGGACCGGAGCGCCGAGCGCCTTGCCGGTGATGTCCCAGAGCGCCTGGTCGATGCCGGAAATTGCGCTCATCAACACCGGCCCGCCGCGGTAGCAGCCATTGCGGTAAAGCATCTGCCAGGCGTCATTGATGCGGCGCGGGTCGTGGCCGATCAGCATCTCGGAGAGTTCGTTCACCAGCGCTTCGAGGGTGCCGGCCCGGCCTTCCAGGATCGGCTCGCCCCAGCCGCTTATCCCCGCATCGGTGTCAATCTTCAGGAACAGCCACCGCGGCGGCACGCGAAAGGTTTCAAGACGTGTGATCTTCATGCCGCAGGCGCTCCGTCACAACTCCACGCCATGAAGATCCTTGACCTCCGCGGCGCCGATACCCGTCTCTACCATGCCAACAGGCACAGACAAACTCCGCAGCGCTGGCCGCACCGAAAGCGACCAGAACGCGCTAAGAACCGCCCGAGACAGGTTCACCGTCGTGGTTGTCAGTGGCGTATCATCCCAGCATCCACATTCAGCGTCTGGCCGGTGATCCAGCGCGAATCGTCGGAGGCCAGGAAAGACACGACATCGGCGATGTGCTCCGGCTGTCCCCTGCCCTTTACCGCCTGCAATGTCTCGACAAACCCGAACGACTCATTGTGGGGACTGGCTTTGACGCCGTCGCTCTCGATCAGCCCCGGCGTCACGGCATTCGCAGTGATGCCGTGCTGACCGAGTTCGGTCGCCAGCGCGCGCATGAAGCCGATAATTCCGCCCTTGGCGGCGACATACGCCGCCATATTGGGCGTGCCGGCGAAAAAAGTATTCGACGAGATGCTGATGACGCGCCCGCCTTTGCCCGCGGCGCGCATGCGGTCCGTCGCCGCGCGCGTAACGATGAACGTACCGGTCAGGTTGACGTCGATTATTCTGCGCCAGTGGTCGAGATCGACCTCGTCCCACGGCACGAAAGGCACGATGGCGGCGTTGTTGACCAGAATGTCGAGGCCGCCGGCGCGCGTCTCGATCTCCTTAAACAGCGCGGCGACGGAGGATGGGTCGGAAATGTCGGCGGCGATCGCCAGCGCGCCGCGGCCGATCTCCGAGGCGGCGGCCTGTGACCCTGCGGCATTGATGTCGCTGACGATCACCGTCGCGCCGTCCCCGGCAAGGCGCTCAGCGATCGCCCTGCCTATCCCCTGTGCCGCGCCGGTCACCAGTGCCGTCTTTCCCGCAAGCCTGTCGGCCATTTTCATTCTCCTTGAAGATCTGTTGCGAATAAATGGCCTCACGCCGCATCGATGACGGCGAGCGCGGCCTCCACACCACGTCCCACATTCGCCGTGCCGCCCAGGGCGTTCAGCGCTCCGCCGAGCGCCGTGAGGGCCACCACCGCGAAGATCGGTTGCGCCGTCGGGCCCATATGGCCGATGCGCGTCAGCTTGCCCTGGGTCTCCGCGCGGCCCGAGGAGAAGACGACGCCGTAGCGCTCGCGCGC